>JALSLM010000246.1 GCA_026988295.1 Thiotrichaceae bacterium | reverse complement strand
AAGTTATCTAAACAACGCTGTCTGGCGGCTTTGCCAAGTTGGATGAAATCATCTTTTTTCATTTCAACCATTTTTTGCCAAGCATCAGCCATCGCTTTATCATCATTGACAGGTGTGATGATGCCAGTATCGCCAATAATATAATCATTATCACCCACATCAGTGGCTACACAAGGCACTTCAGAGACCATTGCTTCACCAAGTGTTAAGGGGAAGGCTTCACCAAATGAGGTGAGTGTTGCTAAATCAAAAGCATTAACGACATCAGGGATATCCTGACGATTGCCAATCATGTGGACTCTGCCTTTTAGCCCTAGCTCATCTCTAAGTGAGACAAGCTCTTGATTTTTTTCATCAACATTTGTGCCAACTAACATGTAGTGAACCTGAGGGTGCTTTTGCGCGAGTATTGCTGCTGATTGTAAAAAGCCGATATGGTTTTTTTGACGATGAAAACGTGCAATTTTGCCAATGACAAAGGCATTTTCAGGAATACCGAGACTTTTACGAACTTCCATGCCTTTAGGTTTATTAGGAAAACAACGGCTGGTTTCAACACCATTGGGAATAACAATAGCTTTAGTGTTATCAAAGCCCCAAGCAAGATGTTGCTCTTGATTCAAATGAGAAACATACATCAGACAAGCTGGCATTTTTGACATTAAACCCCATAGGCGTAATTGCATTCGCTTTCTAATAGGCTCTTTATCGTAATGTTCTAATGGCTCGTGTACTGTCCATATTACAGGTGGTTTTTTGGGTAAAAATTTAGAGAAAACAGTGCCAACCACACCGCCTTCATACATTGTTCCGTGAATGACATCAGGATTAAATGCTTTCAGCAAGGAATAGGCTTTGCGAATGTTAAAAGGGTTTTGTTTTAGAGTTAGAGATTGAACAGGTATGCCAAGTTCACGGATGCTATCTGCTAAATAGGTTTCTTTATCTAAAGAAATGACCATCATCTCAAACTTATTTTTATCTAATTCACTTAATAAGCGTCTCAGTTGAACTTCTGCACCACCCGTTTCAAGACCGGTTGAAATATGTGCTACTTTAATCATTTTGCTCGCCTTATTTTTATTCATTGGGTAAGTATCTCATATTATTTTAAATGCTTGAAAATATAGCAGATAAGTGGATGGCTAAAGGGACTGAGAAGGCTAAAAATAGATTGTATACCCATCCCCCCCTTTTTTTATACTTTTTATATGGATTTTACATAGATCAGCTTGAAAATAGTGCATTCTCCTTCATTATACAGGTATGAATCAGCAACCAGACCTAAATGAACGCGCCAGCCATCTACTCAAAGTTTTGATTGAAGGCTATATCGCCGATGGTCAGCCAATGGGCTCGACATTGTTGGCAAAGCGCAGTGGTCTGGATTTAAGCCCAGCAACTATTCGTAATGTTATGGCATCACTCGAAGAGGCGGGCTATGTTCATGCGCCACATACATCCGCAGGGCGCGTACCAACTACGCAGGGTTATCGCCTTTTTGTTGATGTGTTAGTTAATGTAAAACCTCTCAATGAACAAGATTTTCATGCGCTTGAAATTCAGTTGGACAAGACTTCATCCAGTGATTTGATTCATTCTGCTTCAAATATGCTCTCAGGATTAACACAACTCACAGGCATCGTCATGGTTCCGCTCCTAGAGAGCCGTTCGATTCGCCAGATTGAATTTGTGAAACTATCAGAAAAACAAATACTTGCTGTATTGGTAATGTCAAATAATGATATTGAAAATCGAATGATACAGCTAGAAACTGAAATCAGCGCATCAGAGCTACAGCAAAGCAGTAACTATCTCAATGAAATTCTAGTAGGAAAAGGCTTACAACAAGCCCGAACAATCTTGCTAGAAGAGATGGAGCAAGTGCGCAAAGATATGAATTCGATGATGCTATCAGCTATTAATCTAGGTGAACAGGCAGTTTCTGGTTTAAAAGACCAGCAACCCGAAGATTACATAGTGGCAGGTCGAACTAATCTAATGGACTATGATGATCTCTCAGATGTCACAAAATTACGACAACTATTTAATGCATTCAATCAAAAGCGAGATATTTTAGGGCTACTAGATCGTTGTATGGATGCCGATGGTGTACAAATATTTATCGGGCGTGAATCAGGTCACAATGTATTTGATGATTGCAGTATTGTTACCGCACCTTATCAGATTGATGAATCACACATTGGAGTGTTAGGTGTTGTAGGACCAAAGCGTATGCACTATGACAGAGTCATCCCAATTGTTGATATTACCGCAAAGCTACTGTCTTCTGCTTTATTAAAATAACGTGATTCGTGATTAAGGTAGCATGACAAAAGTAGCATGACAAAAGTAGTGAAACCCGATAAATCAGAGTAGTTTATCGGGTGATTCTATTATGAATCTTGATCCTACCAAGCTCTATTACCACGCCCCATGCCATTGCCACGACCACCGTGACCCATGCCCATACCGCGTCCTTGACCTCGATTACCTCGCTGTCCTCTATTGCCACGCTCTCGCGCACTATTAACAATACTATTGACTTCACTTTGAGACATGAGCTGTGCTTGATAAGTTATGCCTTGATTCTCAATTTGACGTACAAAAGCACGTAAATGATTACGCGAGCCACGCATGAGTCTTTCATAAGTCGCATTCAATGCACTATTACGTGATTTGGTAATAGCTTTTTGTAAATCTTGAATATCCAACTCCTCGATATAAGCAGCAACATGAAGAGCCTCTTTCTCAGAACGCTGTCCTTTATAGAGTAAATTCTGATAAAGCCCTGCTAATTTAGTATTTGTAAAAATACCAACCGAATTATTAACGACAGGATCAGGCAGATTATTTGACTGCAACTGCCTTGCTAAAGCATCCATGTGGCGCTGTTCAGAACTCGATATTTTATTAAAAACATTATTTCCCCAACGCTGATAAAGAGAAATATAAACATCGCGTGCGATTTTTTCTTCTTCACGCATAAACGTCAATGCACTCGCATCTGCTGAATTTAATGACTGATTAGCAGAACGCTGATTAGCATTGTAGTTATTTGCCGTCGATGCACCACAAGCAAACAACGATGATGAGACAAACAAAGTGAATAAAGCACGTTTTATTTTCATTTTAAACTCCAAATAGGTTATTAATTACTGGAACAAACAGTCCTGAATCTGTGAAGTTAATGCGGATAACAGGGTGTAAGATATTGGTTTAGCAAGGGATTTAAAACTTTTAGCTTCACCCGTAGGTTAAGCGGGTATTTTTAAACCCCAATGAATCAATAGCTTCCGTTCTGTGTCGTAGTGACCTCGCGGATTCAGGACTATATAAGAGCAAGCTTAAATGGAACTTAAAATTCATGCATATTTCTAAAATAATGAAATCAAGCACCCTTTCTATAAATTTGTTCTGAACCCATCAAACCGATGTTGAGTTCTGTAAACTAATCATTGTGGACAATTGACTACAAGAACTGTGCTGTGCGTCTAAAGGTATAGGTTATTGATAATGAATCACTACTTTTTCTACAAATGGCATTTTGTCTTTTATTTGTTCTTCAATATTATGTGCTATGTCATGTGCTTCACTCAAAGAATCTGTATTTAGGGCTAAGTCAAGCTGAACAAACTTAAAGCTTCCTGCATTTCTGCCGGTAATGGTGTTGATTGTTTTTATTTTAGATTCATTTTGGAGTATTTCTTGTATCTCTGTGATGCTTTCATGATCCAAAGATGCGTCTAAAAGAACCTTTGTTGCTTCCTTAAGTATTTCAAACCCGCTATGGAAAATAAAGTAAACCACGATTACAACGGCTATTTTCTCAATAATGGGGTAACCAAAAAATTGACCTAAAACTCCAATAAGTACCACGAGCGCTGTATAGAAATCAGTTTTTATATGTTCTGAATCAGCTAAAAGACTGGGTGAATTAAGTTCTATAGCTTTTTTCTTCTCCCAGCGTGAATAAAGAAAAGTAGATACGACTGTAACGCCAATAACAATTAGCGCAACACTGAGATTTTTAATAAGGGTTGTTTCTCCAAAGAGTACATCTTTTGCAATTTCATACCCTGCAAAAAAGATAGCAAAGGCGCTGATGAGTGCCACAAGGTTTTCTACCTTGTAAAGCCCATGAGGGAAGCTTTTGAATTTTTTATTGGAAATGATAATTCCAATATAGACACTGACTGAGGCTGCCAAATCTGAAAGTGAGTGAACACCATCAGCTGTAAGTGCTGCACTACCTGAAAAAATACCTCCAGCTATTTTAATAAGTGAAAGAAAAAGATTAACCCCTATTGAATAGAGTGAAATCTTTTTTTTCTCAGTAAAATTTAATGTCTTTGATGAGTTTCTGAGATTGGTTTCCATTGCTAATTCCTTTTTGATTAATCAATAGTTTATTCACTGTGCCGTAGTGACTTCACGGATTCAGATCAAGATTAAAGCATCACGCATTTGCATATACGCAATTAAAAATT
>JALSLM010000245.1 GCA_026988295.1 Thiotrichaceae bacterium | reverse complement strand
AAGTGGTAACACAACGGTCATTTCAACATCATCTCTTACACGTTGTAAATCAACATGAAGCACAAATGGCTTTGCTGGGTGACGTTGTAAATCACGTAAAAATACTTTCTGAGTCTTACCCTCAAGGTTTAAATCAATAATTGCGGCGTAGAATGCTTCATCTTGCAAGTTACGCATCAACTGGTTTTCAGGAAGCGTTAAAGACCAAGCTGGACGACCTGCTCCATAAAGTACCGCAGGAATTTTGTGTGCGCGACGTAGGCGGCGGCTCGCACCTTTCCCCGTATCATCACGCATCTCTGCATCTAGTTTGTAAATAGCTGACATAATTGTCTCCAATAAAATAAGGGCAGAAGCCCTATAAACAAAAATGCAAAATCCGCGACCAGATTTTGCAGTTAATATCCTTACGGTTTAAAACCAGCAGGATGAATTCTTACCTAAGCCCGTGATGAATTAATAGCTTATTCACTGTGCCATAGTGGACTGTGCCATAGTGGACTCACGAATTCAGATCTTAGCTTTCGAATAGTTTAGTCATCTAATACATGAGCAAATAAATGACTCACTGACTCATCTCTATTTACTCGATAAATAGTATCAGCAAGTATGTCTGCCACTGAAAGTTGGCGAATTTTAGCACACTTTTTGGCACTTTCACCCAAAGGAATGGTATTTGTTACAACAACCTCATCCAACTTTGAGTTTTCAATATTACTAATGGCTGGACCAGAAAAAACAGGGTGCGTTGCATACGCCATAACACGCTTTGCGCCATGCTCTTTCAGTGCTTCTGCTGCATGGCACAAGGTCCCTGCTGTATCAACCAAATCATCAATCAACACACAGGTTTTATCCTTAACATCACCAATGATATGCATAACAGCCGAGACGTTTGGCTCAGGACGACGCTTATCAATAATTGCCAATCCGATATTACCACCAATACTTTTTGTCATGGCGCGCGCTCTTACAACACCACCGACATCAGGTGAAACAACCACTAAATCATTGTAGTTTTTCTCTCTGATGTCTCTTAGCAAAACGGCTGTCGCATAAATATTATCAACAGGCAGATCAAAGAAGCCCTGAATCTGATCAGAATGCAAATCAATGGTAACAACTCGATCAACTCGACTAGTAGACAACATATCAGCTACTAACTTGGCTGAAATAGGAACACGTCGTGAACGTACACGACGATCTTGACGCGCATAGCCATAATACGGTACTACTGCAGTAATTCGCCCAGCAGATGCACGGTATAGTGCGTCCACCATTATCAATAATTCCATCAAATTATGGTTGGTTGGCGCACAGGTTGGCTGAATGACGAAGACATCACGACCTCGTACATTTTCCAAAATCTCAATATGAGCTTCCCCGTCACTAAACTGGGAAACAGTACATGCACCAAGGGGAATGTCTAATAATTCAGAAACTTCTCGAGCGAGATCCGGATTTGCGTTACCGGAAAAAATCATCATCCTGTCGTCTAAGTCTGACATGACCGATCTCTTAGATAGAGTAAAATAAAAAATTGGCACGATATCGTAAGATAATCGTGCCAACTAGAATATGGCTGGGCCGGTAGGATTCGAACCTACGCATGCTGAGATCAAAACCCAGAGCCTTACCACTTGGCGACGGCCCAACAGTTTCACCGAAAGGAATGAAAATTCAATAATCTACAAAACTCATTTTTTTAGCTTTATATATTATTAAATACTCATTTTCAAGAACATTATCAACAATACAATAATAATATTATCTTATCGACTTTATCAAAGGTGATGTATTAACACCTTTAGCAACGAAACCTTGCCATTGCCGATTTTTTGGCAACTGACATAACACGTGGTTCGCGCTTGATTCACAATCAAAAGAAGCAAATAAACAACTACCTGTTCCTGTTAATCGTGCTGGAGAGAAATTTGATAACCAATCAAGAGCATCTGCTATTTCTTGGTATTTATTTCTCACCACTGGTTCAAAAACATTGGAAACTTCTTCCAATTTTTTTTCGATTCCAGAGCCCTTCAGAAAGCGCGCTATTCTGATGGGTTCGCAGTCGCGTGTCAATCCCTGATCTGTAAAAACTTCTGCCGTTGATACAAAAACTTTCGGATACACCAATAAAAACCACTTTTCTGGTGGTTCAATAGCTGTCAAATGCTCCCCCACACCTTCTGCCCAAGCAGCAAAACCATTAATAAAAACAGGCACATCCGCACCTAAACTCAAACCAATATCAGCTAGTTTTTGGGTGTTAAAGCCACAACTCCAGAGTTTGTTTAAACCTAATAAAACAGTAGCAGCATCAGAACTCCCCCCTCCTATTCCACCTCCAATGGGAAGATTTTTTTTAATAGCAATATCAACTCCCGCAGTACAATTTGACTGTGACTGCAATAATCGCGCCGCACGAACACATAAATCACTTTCTTGAGGGATATGCTCCAAGCCCTTTACACGTTGAATTTTATTATCATCACGTAGAGTTAATTTTATTTCATCAGAAAAATCTAAAAACTGAAAGATGGTTTGTAATAAATGATAACCATCCTCTCGTTGCCCTGTAATATGCAAAAAAAGATTGAGCTTTGCTGGTGCTGGAAGTGTTAATTGATACAAATAAATTATCCTTTATGATTATTCTTCATAAGTGAAGAGATAGAGCTATTATTGCACCCTACCTCATGGAAGACCTGATTAAGTCGATTGGAATTTAGTGCAGAAAAATAATTGAACTTATTCAGGGTTTCCTTATACGCCTTATATACCTTGCCATTTCTTTACAATTACTTTCATATACACATTATCTTTATCGCGCATTATAACAACCTTGCGGGGCATCGCATCAAAGCTATTATTGACATAATTCGAATAGTTGATTTTCCATCCTGCCTGATGGAGTACCTGCGGCCTTCCTCTTGAATCAAGAACCAATTTATCTACTTTATAAAGTGGTGACGTTAATCCACGCATCCAATATTGCATACCTTTCAAGGGTAGTTTAACACCTGTCTGGCGCTTCAATAGACGCTCCTCATCAGTATCCTTATAGACTCGACCATCATTTGAAAGCAATGAAACGGCATTATTTTTGCGACTTAATTTGGCAAGCAATGCCCCTGTCACAGGGTTTTTAATTTGCATTACATATTGATTTGCTGATTGCTGTAGCCAACTTAATCCAAAATTCCAGTGATCTGCACGATAACGTAAAGCAACTTTACTATTTAAATTCCATGCTGCTTTTTTAGCAACAAGCAGTTGACGTTTTTTCCATTGATTTTGTTTTGAAGAGCTTGATACAACGGGTTTTTTAACCCCAGCTTGTCTCACGGATATCGTTGAACACGAACTCAACATAAACAAACTTAAAAAAACTAAGACAAACTTCCATTTTGTGATGAACACTATTATTACTCCTTTAATAATAAGCTGAATCCATGAGGCTAATTCTTCATGCGTAGTAGCCTCGTGGATTCAGGAACAAATACTCTGATACCAATATGGCTTTAGAGTTCCTTAGAACGCGCACACTCCTTAAGGAAAACCTGATCAAGTCCAATTATTTTTAGCTTGCCAAATCTGCCGATATTTTCCATGAAGATCGACGCAATAGAATGACTATTACGACTCACTTCATGAAAAATAGCGACAGATTTTTCTGCGCTAAATTCTAATCGACTTAATCAGGTTTTCCTTAAGAATCTCGTAACAAGTAAATCCAGCAATTATTACGCGATATCCAAGGAGAAGCAATATGTGCCGAATGCAGGAAAATCTGATTCAGGATTACATTCATTGAACACAATGACAATACCTTTATCTGGAAAGGCTTATACTCCTTGGTTATACTCCACCTCTAAATTTAAAGTCACAAAAGGTGTAGTACAGAATATGAGTAT
The DNA here is from genome assembly GCA_026988295.1 of Thiotrichaceae bacterium. Classification (GTDB taxonomy): domain Bacteria; phylum Pseudomonadota; class Gammaproteobacteria; order Thiotrichales; family Thiotrichaceae; genus Cocleimonas. Next base: position 2,856 of record JALSLM010000245.1, on the reverse strand, counting down.
AAGCAATGAAGATGTTATTAAGTTAATTCAGGATGCTTTTCCTGATGCAGAAATCAGTGTAGATGGCGACGGCTACAAGTATGAAACAACTGTTATCAGCAGTGAGTTTAATGGATTAAACACCTTGAAACGCCACCAAGCAGTTTATGCTGCGGTTGATTCTGCAATTACTTCGGGTGATTTACATGCCTTAACAATTCATGCCAAAACACCTGATGAGGCATAGTTAAAGTGAGTGAAATTGTAATTCACCAGCTTGATGCACGTCGTTTACTTTGCCCTTTACCTGTAATTAGAGTTCAGCAATTAATTGATAAGCTAGGAAAACAAGCCGAGGGTGATAGAATAAAGGCAACCTGCACAGACCCAGGTGCTGTTTATGATATTCCTGCTTGGGCAAAGGTGCATGGACACAAACTCATAGAAACCAGTGAAGCAGACTATGAATACACCATTACGATTCAAATAGGAAAAAGTGATGACTGAAGTTACTGAGGTAACATACAGCCCAAGCGAAAAAAACCAGCTACGCTACAAGGCGACTCGCAAAGTAACGCTAATAGGCATGTTTGTTAATATCTTCTTATCCACCGCGCAGCTTATTGGTGGTTTTTTTACCCACTCTCAAGCATTAATTGCCGATGGTATTCATACACTATCTGATCTTGTCAGCGATATAGTGGTATTAATTGCTGCAAAGGCTGCTAGCCAAGATGCAGATGATGATCACCCCTATGGTCATGGGCGTTTTGAAACAGTCGCAACAGTTATTTTAGGTTTAGCATTAGCAGGGGTCGCCGTTGGCATTGCCATGAATGCCTATGATCGCATTACTCACCCTGAAACTTTATTGCAACCAAAACCACTGGCTTTATTATTTGCGGCATTAGCTATTATTAGCAAAGAAGCTTTATATCAATACACTATGGTAGTGGCAAAGCAAATTAACTCCAAAATGCTACAGGCAAATGCTTGGCATCACCGCTCAGATGCTATCTCATCCATTATGGTGGCAATAGGAGTTGCAGGTAGTATCTTCTTAGAAATACCTTGGTTGGACGCAGCAGCGGCAATTCTTGTCGCAATTATGATCTTCTATATGGGCGCACGGCTAATTCTCGATAGCGCAATGGAGCTAGTTGATACTGCACTTGACCCTAAACAAATGAAAGAAATCCAGAGTTTTATTAGTGCAGTTGAAGGTGTCGAACACACTCACATGCTACGCACCCGTAAAATGGGCAATAGCGTTTTGGCAGATGTTCATATACAGGTGAACTCTTATCTAAGTGTTTCAGAGGGTCACTATATCGCTGAAAATGTAATTCAGAATTTACGCAAAAAGTTTCCTGAAATGCACGATATAACCGTGCATATTGACCCTGAAGATGATGAAAAAGGAAGCCCATCCAGTAAGCTACCTAGTCGCAATCAGGTTATGCAACAAATTTATCCCGAAATTCAAAAAACTAGACTAGATCAAGACATTCGCAATATTATCTTGCATTATATTAACGGGCAGATTGAAATAGAAATCTTTTTAAAACATCAGCATGATGAACAGCAATTAGATTTATTAAAGCAGGCTTGCAGTTACTGTAAAGATATTCATAGAGTCTCCATTCATCAGCAACTCACATAGCAACTTGCACTGCACTGCAAAGAACATAAAAATTACCACCTAGCGGAAACTATAAAATGGCAAAATTGGCACCTCGTGAAATTGTAACACCACGCCCATCCATGTCTCTGACTGTTCCTGACGGCATGTCACCCGTGGAATTTTTTAATAGTGCAGCCAACCTTAAAAATCTGGCGGAAGAAAATGGCTTATTTAGAACGCCAGAAGATTTGTTAATGTACCGCAAATTAATTGGTCATAGCACCGAATTTGACACCTCAATTATTTTGGACACTTCACGACGCATTCTTGACCCCTTAGGCAGACCTGTACGACGTGATCAGTTGAATCGCCAACAAAAGAAAGTCTGGTCAAAAATGACCACCATTTTACTAGAATACATGCTAGAAAAATATCCAGACCCTAAAAAGCATTTAATTCTTTGTGGTGAGGCAAGTCTCGATTCCACTTGGCCTCTAAACAAGCCGGGCGTACCTAGTATTCGCATGATTCATAATCATTTTATGGTTTTTCCTATCGCTGATTTGAAAGCCTCAAAAGAAGCAGATGCGAATAACCCCAACTTAACAGATAGTGGCCACAATACGCTATTCTTACGCCATTTAAGTGATGCTTACCATGAGTTCTTGGATGTCTTAGACTTACAATTATTATCCTTTTTACCTTCAGAAGATTGCGCACTAAAACTAACAGGTTTTCCGCAGGGTTTGCCAAGTTGGGAGCTACTTGGTGGAGCTGAAAAGCTCAATGATCAATATTTCTGGTATGAGTTTGAACAGGTATTACGTGGCTTCTTAGATTTTTATCGTACTTTTTTCTCATTGGTTGCAACTGGTGAAGAGCGTATTCCTAGTGGGGCTAATTTCCCTAATCAAATAGCTGACGTACTTTTGGGCAATAATCGTTTCTTACGTGTTGCTAGAGATTTGCGTGAGCAGGTTATTCAAGACCCTCAATTTGCTAATGAAATTCGCTGGAGACCCGCCTATAAACAGATTATTTATCGTGATGATAAAGGTCGCTTAATTGTAACCATTTCACAAAATTCTGTAGGTAATGCTATTACTGAGCTATTAGGTATTGTGGTTAATCGTGTTGAAGACAATAAAGCTTATTCCAAGCGTGAACCCGCGTTAGTAGGTCGCTTACTAGAAGCTAGAGAACGTCTAATTGCCGCAAATCTAGGTGAAGCTATCTCTGCCCCCTGTTGGCCT
>JALSLM010000244.1 GCA_026988295.1 Thiotrichaceae bacterium | reverse complement strand
CAGGATCATTTAAGCAACGATACTGGCAATCATCTTTAGGCAAATTATGAGCGCGAGCGGTAAAGCAACGGGCAGAATAGGCTAGTGGAATACGCCCCCAAGCAAAGACTTCGGTTTCTACACCATCTGGGCGTTCTTCTTGCAATAACTTGAGTATGTCTTTTGATAATTCAACAGATAATGTCCAGCGTTTTAAGCCCTGTTTAGCTAAAAATGACAGGCTGCGATTATTGTAGATATTAATTGAAGGCCCAGTTATAAAAGGCTTATCAGCTTCTGCAAGTTGCTCTATTGCGGCAAAATCATTTGCTTCAATCATAAAGCCTTGTTCAGTGCATAGCCTTTGCAAGGTTTTCAGATCTGATTCGGCTTCTAACAGGGTCATGGTTGAAAGCACCACTTCTTTTCCCTTGTCGCGCAGTTTTTCAGCAAGATCAAGCCAATCTTGATAATTCAGTGAGCGTCGTTTAGAACAGACTGTTTCGCCTAAATAAATAATATCAATGGGGCTTTCGGCAACCTCATCATAAAATTTTAGAATCTGTTCTTTTGTCCAGAAATAAAGAATGGGACCGAGTGATAACTTCATCTTTGTCATGCTTAAAAGTCCAAATCAATAATATCAGTGCCAGCCATACGGTCAAAATAGCGGGCGCGATAGAGTAGGCGGTGTTGCTCATCAGAGTCACTAAAGCCAGTGCGATCATGTAATACATTATTACTAATTAGTCCCATTCCTGACTCTAATCTGCCATGTAAAATAAAAGGCGAATCACTATAGAGAATTTCAGTTAATGCATTTAGTGCCGCTTGAGTTTCTGCATCTTGTTTCCAAATCACATTATGGGTGCGAATGGTATAGCGCATGTGCAGATTGCCTGTTTTGGGGTTTACTGAAAATATTGGACCTGCTTCTTCTTTGCGCACGATTTCATTATCTTTATTCAAACGTGGTGGGATGATCATCACATCATTTTGCATAAGCAGACGAATATAATCTGGGTTTTGATCACGCAATAAAATATAAGCAATTTCGTTATCTAGTAGTGCATTTTCACCCCCTTCAATGGCAGGCTGAACACAGTGCAATAACACTGCATGAATTTGCTTGTCAGAAGTATTGTAATAGCCATCAGTGTGCCATTTGATTGGGCGATTAGAGTAGGGGATATAGTTCTTACGTTTTTTATCTTCTACTTCAGCGACAGTCAGTGAGGTTAAGCCATCTTCATCACCTAACCAATTATGATTAAGATTGCTAAGCCCAAAACGCTGTCCAATATAATGAGGGATTTTACGATCAGGGTCATCCCCCGTATTACCCGCATAAATTGCCATATTGCTTTGCTTACAACGATCTAAAATGGCAGTGTGCTCGGCATCAGTCATTTTTTTACTATCTTTTAATTCGACCACAATATCAGCTAGTTGTGTAGGGTAGTTTTCTAGTTTATTAGCTCGCCAGCGTTGGTAGAGATCATCATTTTCAAGTGCAAAAGGGCTATTCATTCGTTTTATCCTATTTTGTAAACCAAGCGTTATGGTCACAGTGTTATTATCAAAGGCTTATTGTCAAGGGCTTATTGCCAAGGGCGATGATATGCGCCTAATGTTGTTTGTGCGCCTTCTGAAACCTTTTCTAATTCACCCATCCAGCTTGCCTGTGGTTTAAAATTATCGGGGTCTTTTATTGCCGCATCAATGGCAGCGCGTAGAACCTTTGTCACCTGTGCCACATAAGCAGGGCTACGCTGACGACCTTCAACTTTTAATGCAGAAACACCCATAGAAATTAGCTCAGGTAATAATTCAAGCGTATTCAAGCTGGTAGGCTCTTCAATAGCATAATACGTATTATCTTGCACATTAAAACGTCCCTTACAAAGTGTAGGATAACCCGCGTTTTCACCAGGCGCATATTTATCAATAAGTACGCCATTTAAACGGGTTTCCATCGAACCATCGGGCTTATCAATATAGTTTACAAAACTACCAGGGGAGCAAGCACCATAGGTATTAGGTGACTGCCCAGTAGCATAAGAAGATAGCAAACAACGACCTTCAACCATTACACAAAGGCTACCAAAGCCAAATACCTCAATTGGTACAGGGCTAGTCTCGATTACTTTTTTAAGCTGCTTGATTGATAATACACGCGGCAAAACAGCGCGACGAATATTAAAATTTCGATAATAAAATTGTAAGGCTTGCTGATTTGTCGCTGAAGCTTGTACAGAAAGGTGTAAGCGTAAATCTGGATGTTTCTCACAGGCATAATCCATTACACCAATATCTGCTAAAATCAGCGCATCAACACCAAGATCAGCGGCTTTATCAACCGCATTCTGCCAACGATTAAAGCCTTCTGCTTGTGCATAAGTGTTAATCGCAACAAATACCTTCGCACCTCGATCATGTGCATACTGAATCCCCGCAGTAGCACGTTTATCATTAAAGTTAAGACCTGCAAAATGACGTGCATTAGTATCATCCTTAAAGCCCATATAAACAGCATTAGCACCATTATCAACAGCAGCTTTTAAAGAAGGGAGGTTTCCAGCGGGGCAGACAAGTTCCATAATTCACTGATTATCCAAGATTACAATCTTTAGATATTAAACAAGCTAGGAATTGTTCTATATGACTTGAGTCAACAGCTTGCTTGATGATGATTTTTTGATACAGAGTTAAACTTGCACATCATCTTGTTACCCATCCCCCCTGTTTTTGCATATTTTTGTAACGCAGAGATGCAATGCATTGCGTCTACTTCAATCCCATGGAGAGCATGAGCACGATAAAACTCTAATTAACTTTTAAAAAGTACAAAAAAAGGGGGGGATGGGTTTTAGAATATATCTTAAACCCATCCCCCCTTTTTTTTGTATATTTTGATTAGATGAGAAATATACAGGCTATTATAGACTCCCTAAAGGAAACCCAGCCGCTCATCTATCTAATATTGTTCAGTGTTTTATTTGTTCTCTCTGTTTTCAATTAAGTCATCAACCACTGAAGGATCTGCAAGCGTTGAGGTATCACCTAATTCATCGACTTCATTAACTGCGATTTTGCGTAAAATCCGACGCATTATTTTACCCGAACGGGTTTTTGGAAGCCCTGGTGCCCACTGAATAATATTAACTTTGGCAATGGGGCCAATTTCTTTTCTGACTAAAGCAACTAGTTCAGCTTTAAGCTCATCTGTACCTGTCTCACCAGTCATGAGTGTTACATAAGCATAAATTCCTTGCCCTGTGATTTCGTGTGGGTAGCCGACAACAGCAGCTTCTGCTACTTTGGGGTGAAGCACTAAGCCAGATTCTATTTCAGCAGTGCCAAGTCTATGTCCAGAAACATTGAGCACATCATCAACACGACCTGTTATCCAATAATCACCATCTTCATCACGACGCGCACCATCACCAGTAAAGTAATATCCTTTAAAGAGGCTGAAATAGGTTTCATAGAATCGTTTGTGATCACCATAAAGAGTGCGCATCATGGATGGCCAAGGAGCTTTCATTGCAAGGTTTCCAGCGGCTGGATTGCCTTCAATTTCGTTGCCTTCGTCGTCTAATAAAACGGGTGCACAACCGAAGAAAGGAGCCATTGCAGAACCAGGTTTTAAGTTATGAACACCAGGTAGTGGGGTCATCATGTGAGCACCTGTTTCTGTTTGCCACCAGGTATCAACAATGGGGCATCGTCCATCACCAATGACATTATTATACCATTGCCATGCTTCTGGATTGATTGGCTCACCTACTGTTCCAAGTAGTCGCAAAGATGCACGAGAGGTCTTTTTCACAGGTTCATCACCCGCTGCCATTAATGCGCGTATGGCTGTAGGTGCGGTATAGAAGCTGGCAACTTTGTGTTTGTCGATAACCTGCCAGAAACGTGAAGCATCAGGGTAGGTTGGTATGCCTTCAAACATCAGTGTGGTTGCACCATTAGTGAGTGGTCCATAAAGGATATAGGTGTGTCCTGTAATCCACCCTACGTCTGCTGTACACCAATAGACCTCACCTTCTTTGTAGTCAAAAACTAGCTTGTGTGACATGGCGGCTTGGACTAGATAGCCACCTGTGGTATGTAATACACCTTTCGGTGTACCTGTAGAACCTGATGTATAAAGTATGAAGAGTGGATCTTCAGCATCCATTTCTTCAGCAGGGCAATCTGTGCTGGCATCTGCTACAGCTTCGCCATACCAAATATCACGTTTATCATTCCAATCAATAGGCTCACCGCCACGCTTAACAACAACACAGGTATGGACATTGGGGCAACCTTCTAAAGCCTTATCAGCATTGGCTTTAAGCGGAACTTTTTTACCGCCACGCATAGATTGGTCGGCGGTAATAACCACCTGACAGTCAGAGTCAAGAATTCGGCTTTTTAATGCATCAGGTGAAAAGCCACCGAAAACAACTGAATGAACCGCACCAATACGGGTACAGGCAAGCATGGCGATAGCAGCCTCAGGAATCATTGGCATGTAAAGTGATACACGATCACCTTTTTTAACGCCTCGATTTTTTAATACATTAGCAAATTGACAGACTTCTGCGTGAAGCTCTTTGTAGCTTATATGTCTATCTTCTTCAGGGTTGTCTCCTTCCCAGATAATTGCAGTTTGATCTCCACGAGTTTCTAGATGCTGATCAATACAGTTGTAGGAAACATTAAGTTTTGCACCGTCAAACCATTTGATATGCAGATCAGCCTGATCAAAACTCCAGTCTGAAACAGTATCCCAAGGTTTAAACCACGAAACATATTTATTTGCCTGTTCAGCCCAGAAATCATCAGGGTTATCAATAGATTGTTTATACATCTGTTGGTACTGCTCGGCATTAATATTGGCCTTAGCAGCGAATTCTTTTGGAATAGGGTAAATTTTTTCTGACATTATCGTCTCCTGATTTATAATTCTTGAACTCGTGATCTCACGCATTCAGCTAATTACTGTAGTATTAGAGTATGTATTTCGCAAGTGACTTGTGATGTGTAATACTAACTTGTTATATCAATAAATATACCATACTATTTTTATGGCAGTTTGTTGTGTTGTCCCTAATATTCCTAATTTTTTTTAAACTTGCTGTAGCTTCTTTATAACCAAGGGATGAGGACGTAATAATTTCCCTAATGCTATGGGTCAAATATGAATGCTTTATCAATGACAATATTACTAGGCGTATTAGTTATGCTAATAGTTGTTATCGCCTTTCTCTTAACCGTAAAAAGCGGTCAATATGATGATTTAGATGGTCCTGCTTATCGTATTTTGATGGATGATGATGATCCTAGAATACCTGGAAACACAGTAAATCATTCAGCAAGCAAAGAATCAATGAGTGATAATTCACCAAAAAAAGAAGATATAGAACTTTCAAAAAGCAAGGATATTCAGTAGTATTATAGGCTCATAATTTCAAGTTATGATATGTGAAAGGTTGTCTGAGAATGCTTATTCTTAAGGGAAACCTGATTAAGTCGATTAGAATTTAGCAAGCTAAAAATAATTGGACTTAATTAGGTTTCCCTTAACCACTTTAGCTTGCGTTTTACCGCGAATAAGCTATATATTTATAGTATATAATATTTTTTTACCAAGGAGCATACATCTAATAACCTTGGAATTGTTGCAAGTAACTTTTACTTAGGAGAAGAAAACCTATGTCAGATAGGAGATTACAGGTGTTTCATGCTGTGGCTCGGTTGTTGAGCTTTACAAGAGCAGCTGAAGTTTTACACATGACACAACCAGCCGTCACATTTCAGATACGGCAATTAGAAGACCAGTTTGATACGCGCTTATTTGATCGCGCTCATAATAGAGTGAGTCTCACAGAGGCCGGACATGCTGCCTTTGAGTATGCAGAGAAAATTTTTGAAAAATATTCAGAAATGGAAAATGCAGTCAGGGAAATTACCGGAAATATTAGTGGCTCACTAACACTCGGTGCATCAACAACAATCTCGGAATATATGCTTCCTGCATTGCTGGGGGATTTTAATAAAGAAAATCCAGAAGTATTGCTACGCTTACGTGTTTCAAACACTGAAGGCGTTGTTTCAATGATCGAAAATAATGTGATCGATTTAGGGATTGTAGAAGGGCCTGTAACTAATAAGAATCTATTAGTCGAAGCTTGTCAAAAAGATGATTTAGTTGTTGTTGCGCCTACAGACCATGAGCTAACTAAACTTAAAAAAGTTCCAATGGAAAAGTTATTAGAGCATCCTTTCATTTGTCGTGAAGAAGGATCAGGAACAAGAAATGTTATTGCAGGATATTTGCAGTCAGAAGGTGCTAGCAAACATGCACTTAAAGCATGTCTTGAGCTTGGAAGCCCTGAGGCTATTAAGGGTGCAATTGAAGCAGGTATGGGTATATCGGTGCTTCCTAGTGTGAGTGTTGTTAAAGAGTTGAAATTAGGTATCCTAAAAGCCATTCCACTCGATCCACCTTTAAGTCGTGAGTTCTCATTTGTACGTCAGCGTCAAAAGTTTCGTGTTCGTACTATGGAAGAATTACTTGATTTTGCCAGAAGCTATTGTAAAAAATAGTTTCTAGTTAATATTAGGTAGTAGTTAAAATATGTATTTTTCTAGGTCGGATTAGCGATAGCGTAATCTGGTTGGGTTAATCTAAAATCACAGATTTAACTACTGCCTAAGCTAGGAGGCTGTCCGAGAATAAAGAGCCTACTGCGGAAAAACTGAATTTGGCTATATTTTCCCCCAATTTTCGGTGAATAGAACAACTATTCCCTTCAAATTGGTGAAAAATCTAGCTTAAATCAGCTTTCCCTCGCTACGACTCCTATTCTCGGACAGCCTCCTAGGAGGCTGTC
>JALSLM010000243.1 GCA_026988295.1 Thiotrichaceae bacterium | reverse complement strand
AAAAAAGCATCCTTAAAAATAATAAACAGCCCTTCGCACTGTTCTAAGCTTTTATGCGTATTGTTTTCCATATCTCTTACAAACTGTTCTTTTTTCGCATCACTATTAAATAACGTAGCTTCAAGAAAAGTTTTTGTATCTGGCGATGTGATTTCAGACACATCCTTAGCTAGCTTCATCGCACTGGCTTTTGTTTCATCCCATTCTTGGGTTTCCATAAAGTCTTGATCATACAAAGCATCACGTATTTCAGGAATTTTATGATAGGTATCAATCAAGTAGAAAAAATCTGAAGCATCCTTTGACCTTAAATCAATATCTCTATCTAGCCAAGCAATCAGCTTAAGCAAGCAAATTCCTGCGGGCGAGGCGACAGGTATGATTATTTCTGGCTCTTCACTAATCTGTACTTGCAAGGCATTGGTAAACGCTTCTGGAAAGCCTCGTACATTCATTACGGTATGTTGTTTTGGAGGCCAAGAGATATTATTGTCTTCATCCGCAATATCACCAAAAGGTACAATATCAATTTCCCATTCGTGATCTACGCCACCTGTGTAATACAAACGGTGCGCTCTATGCTTATCAGCATGATAATCTGCCGTAAGTAAGCGGTTTGTTAAGGCATTGAACTCACCCCAACTCGCTATATTAATAGCAAAATCGACATCTCTTGTACCTCGTTCTATTTTTGAACCAAAGCCGTGAACTAGGACTAAATCTCGCGCCATCGCCCCCACCACAAGATAATCAATATTTAAGGCATTCGTATGTCCATTGATATCAGTATATAAATCTACCAACCCTTGCGGAAGCTTGCCTGCAATATTAACGTATGTAGTTTTCACGGAGCCTCTTCGCGGCATCTAAGTTACGAGCATCGCCTGTTTCCACCAAATCAGCATAGCTAATAATCGCTGGGGCTAACCCTATCTGTTCATTCGTCTTAATGTTGTTTTCACCCTGAGCCTTTATATTCCAAAAGGGTTCTATTAAATCAATGTGCATGTTTAGTCTCTCATGAGCTTCAACTTTTCTTAAACGAGCTACCTTGAGAAAATCCGGCATATTTTCCTTTTTGATATACACGGTTGCATGTTTTGGGCTTAGGTAGTCTGTCATTTTTGCGGCGGCTATTTCACCACCCCAGAGTGCATTATTTTTCTCTGCCTTTATGTCTTCCCACCAAAAAGGGTCATCTGTGGTAAAGCGGCCTATCGTATATTTTTCTTTTAGTTTATAGGGGTACGCTTCTACCCATTTATCTAATAAACCATCAAGGTCAGCCAGCTTGCGCTGTTTTTTATTGAGTCCTTCGAGAATAAACCCTTGAGCCATTAAATCATCAATAACACCGCCCACCGTTCCCAATGCAACTTGAGCCTGATCAGCAATCTCCCGATAGGGCGCATTGATTAGTGCTTTATTTCTAAGAAAAGCAAAAACCACTTTCATGCCTGTCGGTTGAAAAGCTTTACCCGTTCTAGTCTTTTGCTCTGTGATAAATTCTTTTTTAAGCTTATTACCCTTGATATAAATATAGACAGGTTGTTGATTGATATACGCATTACCCACCGTATCCATAAACTGGATGCCCGCCTGTTTTAATCGCTCCCCCATCTTTGGGTTTATATAATCTGCCACCAACAAGCCCTGATTATCCGCTTCGGCAATGCTATTGATCTGGTTAATCATCGCGCCAATATTAGCCTGATTTGTCCATTTTTTTATTTCAACAAAGAGTTTTTTTCCTTTGTCTCCCCCTTTCTTGGCTCGGTTATTGGCTCCATCAGTCGTCATCTGAATGATGGCATCGACAGGCTTAGCGTATAGATTTAATCCATCATCATTAATAATCGTAAAGCGCAGACCAGCCTCACGCAGTATAGCCGTGATGGCTTTATCAAGTATTTGATATTGTGTCGTTTGCTGATCCATGCAGTTTTTTCTATTGTTACCATTAGCTAGTCATTTTGTTCATAATTGTATCATGTTCAGTATTAATGAACAATTTATAATACTGAACAGATTCTATCAAAGAAACATAAAGCACACTCGAATGGTATTGGCACGCTCCCAAGTTGGCGGTGAGCTTGTGAACCCCAACAATGGTGGTGCAATTCGCCTCTGTTGTTGGGCTTCGTGCCTCAGCGCCAACCTACGAAAACCTGCTATTGCAATTATTTTTATTATTTATCTTTTTCAGCTTGAATCCGTGCTAATAATTCACTGGCAGGTTCATCGTTGGGGTCTTGCGGGACGAGTTCGCCACGAAAGGCTTTGGCGAGGATGGATTGGGTGAGTTTATGTAATGGTCTAATAAACTTAGAAGGTTTAAGTGTGAAAAAAGGGCTGAATAAATTCGCACTGAAAGCTAAGCTTTATATCAAGGCAACACAGATGGCTTTTGAGCAATTGCAGATTTTAAGATCTGAAACTGCGTAACATCAGTTAGTTCAAATTCGTTAAAGGGAACAACTATTTTCCTCTTTTGAACTAAAAATAGGCACTAATCAGTCAAATTTTCGCCATGCCTGCTATTCTCAGACAGGCTCCTAGAAGATAAAATTGTGGGTGTCCTTTTTGTTAATTCTCAGACAGGCTCCTAGAAGATAAAATTGTGGGTGTCCTTTTTGTTAAACAAAAACACAGATTAAATACACTACCGTTTTTATCAATATCATCAAGTATTCTAATAATGAAAGTACGCAAATTAACAATGATAATGTGCATCTCAGCATTTGTTATGCTCTGTTCATTTATCGCATTTGATTACTGGAATAACGCCAGTCACTATTATCTTCGGTCTGGAGATAAACCCGACAGCCGTCTAGAAATCTATCAGGGCAAACTGGGTAGCCCTGATTTTTTTCATCAACACAAATTCATTATGGAAACACCCTATCTGCGTAAACAGTTTGAGCCAGATAAGTGTATTAAACAGTGTGCAATAGAAGACTATCAGCATATTCTTAATGAAGAAATCAGTAACTTGCCTCTACAAGGTCGAATCTTAGCTTATATTGATGATGGGCAGTTTGATAACGCCTTTGATTTAATCGACAGAACCCTTAAAAGCAATAATGTACAAAATTCTCTTGGAGCAATTAAGAAGCTTGCCAAAATCAATATTAATGCAACTTTACCCAAACTAATAGAAGAATTACAAAATAATCCCAGCTCTACAGTACGCACGGCAATCAGAGAAAATATGCCCATTGTTGCAACGCAAACTTTGTTTAATACCCATGATTTTAATAAGTGGGAACAGTTAAAAAACAGAGACATCATCAGTTATCTGACACTCCATCCAGATTGGTTACGCAATATAGATGATTGGTTCTTATTTAGAATGCTGGTGATGGAATACACCGCAGATGAAAATATTTATTACAAGGGATCTGATCTTGCTTTTCAAATATTCATAGCGGCAAGTGGTGATGTAAGAAGCCGAGTATTTTTGCAAAATGCACTGGATGATGAATATGATGATGTAAAACGTGGAGCAACTTTAGCATTAGGGCAGATAAAAGATATTGAAGCCATACCAGCACTAATCAATAAACTATCTGACAAGAACTTTGATATTAAAGAAAATGCCATTAAAGCACTGATTGCAATGGGAACAGAAGATATCGCAAAGCGATTAATTAAGAAACTAACTGAAAATAAAGCCACAGAAGCCCATGTCAAGGTGCTTGCCAGTATACATTCACCCTTATCTCTTCAGGCGCTAATAAGTGTTTTGGGTAATGATGATATTGGCATTCGTCGTTATGCTGTGGAAGGTATTTATAATATGGCAAAAGTGGGGATACGATCAGAGAAGAGTATTCAGCCACTCATTTTACGACTTAATGACAACTTTGATGAAAACCAAGCCTATGCCGCCCACGCCTTGGTAGAGCTTAATGTAGAAGAGGCGATAGAACCGTTAATCAAAAACCTGTCACATAAATATGGATATACTCGCTCATCTGCTGCTTGTGCCTTGGGAGATTTAAAAGCCACACAGGCAATCCCATTTTTGCTTGAAGCACTAAATGATGCTGCCCCTCTTGGTTCTAAGGATTGTGCTGCAGACGCAATCAAAAAAATAAATTCTACAGAAGCAATACAAACAATCATTGCCAATCTCAAGCATGATGATGTGAAAATTCGCACCAACATGGCTGAAGCTCTGGTAAAAATAAAAACACCCAAAGCAATTCAACCACTGATTGAGGCACTGGCTGATGAGGAGCCAAAGGTACGCAGATTTGCAGCAGAGGCACTTGGAGAGATGAAGTCCAGTCAGGCGATACCTTTTTTGATTCGTTTATTGCAGGATGAGGATAGTCTTGTACGCGGCTTTGCTGCCAGAGCCATTGGACAAATAAAATCAGACAGGGCTATCCAGCCCTTAATCGAATTGCTAAGCGATGAGAGTGATTTTCCAAGACGCGAAGCAACAACAAGTTTAGGAATACTTAACGCTGCTCAAGCCATCAAGCCGATTCAAACACGATTGAATGATGAGGATTTTTATGTGCGACAAGCTGCTATAGGTGCTTTGGGCGAGTTAAAAGCCCATGAGAGCATTCAATCGTTAATGGCACATTTGAGTGAAGAACCTAATATTGCTAAGTCTTTAGGTATTTTGAAAGCCAAAGAAGCAACTCAGTCATTACTGCAAGCTTTATCATCCACTAATGATAACAAGCGATATGGGGCTGCGATGGCATTAGGTAAAATTGGTAGTTTGAAATCCCTAGAGCCGCTGTTATTCCACATTTATGATCGGGATACTAATGATGAAAGTCGTAAATCTTTGCTGAAGCTAGCCACAGAAAATGACTTTAAGTGGCTTGTGAAGTGGTTGGAGCAATTTACGCCATTACCCCTCAAATCTCCTGCAAAACCATCCTCAAAAACTCCATATGAAAAAAAATCAGAAGAATCTTTTGCAAGTAAAATAATGCATTCAACCCCGCAACAACTCATTGAACAAATAAATGACTCAGGCCGTTTGCGTGCTGAACGCATCATGGGGTTGGAAATGCTCGTCAAAAAGAAGCCTGAATTAGCAAAGAAAACACTCTTGGCTTTACTAAAAAATAAAGAAAATAAAGCGATTTTTGCTCACCGACTTTATCAATTATTGGGTGAAATGAAAGTTACTGAAGCCTTGCCAATAATTCAGCAGGACTTGTCTAAGTTGAAAGTAGAATGGCAGGAGTGGCGCAAGCGACAAGATAACTTGACTGACAAAGATAAGCAAAAAGAAATACCAGAAGCGATAAAACCCAAACCTGTTGTATCAGCGTATACTTACGCGGAAGCTATCGCCCGAATTAACCCAAAACAAGGAATCAAACTTCTACAGCATGAACTTTATGAAGCCCGACGTGGTGCATGGGAAGGTTTAGCGCGGTTGGCAGATGTTGATTTGCTTAAAAAGCTTAACAAGTTGCGTGCAGAGAATAAGCGGAATCCCATTTTACGTCATGCGCTTTATCGCGCTATTGATTTATCCCTCCTTTATATAGACGCAAATTCACATAAGAAAGATTGTCAGGCTTTAGATAGTTATCTAAATATGCTGGATAAAAATCAGCAAGGTATAAAAAGTCATGATCCAGTTTTTCTTAGAATTAAGTGGACTCGTGACCGCATAGATGAAACATTGGAAAGTATTAATCGATCAAAATGGCGTATTAAAAATTGGTCAAAACCAACTTGGACAAGAGAAACCTATCAATATAGCCATTGTTATAATAGATAGGCATCACTTTCTCGGACTACCAACTTAAAGCGGGGCAAATATATTAATGTAGGTTGGATAAGATTTTATTGCGTAGCAATAAAACGTCATCCGACAAAAATATCGTATGAGCTTATCTCGCGACACTCGATAAGCTGTCCCGCTTTAAGTTGATAACCTTCTTTGGAGAAGCTTGCAAAATCCAACAATGGTAGTGCAATCCACCTCTGTTGTTGGGCTTCGTGCCTCAGCGCCAAGCTACGAAAACCTGCTATTGCAATTATTTTTGTTATTTATCTTTTTCAGCTTGAATCCGTGCTAACAATTCACTGGCAGGTTCATCGTTGGGGTCTTGTGGGACGAGTTCGCCACGAAAGGCTTTGGCGAGGATGGATTGGGTGAGTTTATCAGTGCATTGTTTGGCGGCTTGGTAGTGTTGTTCTGCTTGGTCGGCGGGTTTAAAGAGGGCTTCTACTCTTTTTACTATTTGTTTTTGTTCTTCTGTTTTTGGATAACGGATTTTAAATTTTCTTAAACCTCCTAAAGGAACGGTTTTTTGTGCTGTGCCCGTTGCTACGGATTTTGCTTGTTCAAAGGCATTTGATGATTGTAAATACCTGAAGAGAAAACCTGTTTCTATTTTTTCTTTATCAGGCTTTATGATAGCGATATGTCTTTGAAAGCAGAACCTTTCATCTCCAACTACCATGACAGGAATACCAAAAGAACCAGTTACTGTATATAGAATATCTCCTTTTTTGGGAGTGCGAATATCTTTTAAAGAGTTAAAGTATTCTTCTGTAACCCATCGACTAACTTCATTTAGTTTAATTTCCCCCGAACTCACATTGGATATAACTAAGAAAGGAATCCCTATGTCTGCTCTGGGGGGAGCTTGATGATCACCATCTGAGACGCTCAATGTTATTTCATCTAAAGTGGAATCTGACCACGAGCTAAAACTCAAGCCCTTTTCTTCCCGCCACTCCTTCGTCAATTCCCCCGAGACGGCGGCGGCTAGTACGGATTGGCGATAGCGTTTTAGCAGGGTGGGGATTTTATCTAGGCGTTTTTGTGTGGCTTGGAGTTTGCCTAAGAGTGAATCGAGTTTATTGGCTATGCGGATTTGTTCGTTTAGTGGGG
>JALSLM010000242.1 GCA_026988295.1 Thiotrichaceae bacterium | reverse complement strand
CAATAATAAAGCTGTGACGTTTTGCAATTTTAAAGACTATTAGGTTTCTTAAAGAGTCATATTTTTGAGCAACCTTACCGCCTGGGTCGGCTAATAATGTAAAAGGTAGTTGGTGATTTTCAGCAAAGTTTTCATGGCTTTCATTATTATCAATGCTCACCCCCCAAACAGCGGTATTTTTTGCTTTGATGGCGACTATATTATCCCGAAAGCTACAGGCTTCTGCCACGCAGCCTGGGGTTTCATCTTTGGGGTAAAAGTAGAGAACCAGCCATTTACCACGCATTTTACTTAATGTTTGTGTCTCGGCTTTTTGGTCAGACAGGGTGAAGTCGGGTGCTAATTGCCCTATTTCTAATGCGTTCACGGTGGTTGCTCCTAGTAGAAATAGAGTTAAGAAAACAGTTTTTAAATAATAATTCATAGCTTATAAGTATAGTGGATAATAAAAACTCACAACATGCCAATCGCCTTTAGCATCAAAAAAACTTCCCACAGATTCGTGCCTTTTGTACCAGAAAGATAGACGGGTTTCATTTCACCATTAAATTTCTTTTTGTGCGAAGCATTGCCTTGAAATGGGTAGATAAAACTTAATTTTTCAAAGGCATACCAAAATGCTTTGCGCGTGAATAGGTGAAAGCCGGGTAATTCCCGTACTTGCTTTTCATGCAGTTTTAAGGGCGACATGCCTAATGAGACATATTGCACGCCTTCATTTTTGAATACCTCAATGGCGGCAAGTATAATAGATGCACTTGTCCCATGAGGTGCGGCATTAGCGATACGATCTAGGTTATGATAATAAGCAATGATCTTATCACCAGTATAAATAGGGTCAAAAACTGCTAGCCCAACGAGTTTATTATCAATAAATCCCATAAAATAGCGTACATCTTGTTCGTTTTTGAGGCGTAAAGGGCGAAATAATAAGCTTAGCCCTTCCCCACTTTTGCCTTTGAGCCATTCTTTAGATAAATCTTCGATTTCTTTTTTGTCGGGGTAGTCAGAAATAGATACATCTCTAACAATCAAACCCTCTCGATTGCATTTATTTTGCCACTGTCTTAGCTTGGCTCGGTGCTTTCCTTTTAAGCTAAAGTTTTCTATGGGTATATCTGTTTCATAGCCAAACTCATTGACTTGCAAGCCCATTTTTTGCAACACCTCGGCAAAAACGCGGGAAGCTTGAACAAAAAGAACCTGCGGGTATTTTTCGAGAAAACGGCTAACCATCTGAGCATAATTTTCAGGCGCACAAACGGGATCACCGACGATAATCTGCCGCCCTTTTCGTGCCCACAGCCAATGCTTGTATTCGCTATGCGCAATATAACCAATGTCATCCAGCATAAAATGCTGCATATCTGGCTCAAGCCCTGTATATCCCATACAGTGGTTTCCATAGGCTTTAAAAAAAGCATATATGTCTGTATTTTGCACTATGTTGATTTATCTATTTGTTTATCTATCTAAATCCAGCAATGTAAAAGGTGCTAATTCTTGCAAGGCACGTTCATAGACGCGCTTTTTAAAATAAACAACTTCTTTAGCTGGTAACCAGTAGTTTACCCAGCGCCATCCATCAAACTCAGGCGCACCATAAGCGGCAAGATCTACAGACGAATCATCACAGGTTAGCTTTAATAAAAACCAACGCTGTTTTTGCCCAACACATACCTTTCCATTGTCTCCACGACGAATCATTTTATGGGGTAAACGATAGCGCAACCAACCCTTGGTTGAACCAATTACACGAACATGTTTTTTTTGTAGACCTGTTTCTTCATATAACTCTCGAAACATTGCCTCCAAAGGTGTTTCACCTTCATCAATTCCACCTTGTGGAAATTGCCATGATGGCTGTCCTATACGTTTACCCCAAAATACTTCACCGTCGCAATTTGAAAGGATGATACCTACATTGGCTCGAAAGCCCTCATCATCAATCACGACTTTCTCCAAAAATCATTAATTGTAGCCATTTTTTCACATTGACCGACAATCAGCAAATTATTCAGACATAAATAAGGGTATATATATTAAACAGAGAAAATATCTAAAAAAAGGGGGGGATGGGTACAACTAAGCTCTTGCACGAAATGCTGGCAGAGCTTAATATTCCGCTCTTGTTTATTAAATGACTGTTTAGGCTTTATTATGCGCACACACCGTTGTGGATTAGTTGATGAAACGCTTCTTGATCAAGAAGTTACTTTATGTGGATGGGTTAACCGCCGTCGTGATCATGGAGGTGTAATTTTTGTTGATCTTCGGGATTCTGAAGGATTGGTTCAAGTTGTTTTTGATCCTGATGATCAAGAGATGTTTAATACCGCAGAGACAATTCGTAATGAGCATATTTTACGAGTTCGTGGCACGGTGCGTAATCGCCCTGAAGGTATGACAAACGATAATATCACGAGTGGTAAGATTGAAATTTATGGGCTAGAGCTTGAAACTTTAAGCGCATCTGATACCCCTCCTTTCCAGCTTGATGATGATGTTAACGAAGATATTCGCCTCAAGTATCGCTATGTTGATTTACGCCGTAGCGAGATGCAGGAGCGTATTAAAACACGCGCTAAGATGTCATCTATTATGCGCCATTATCTTGAAGATAATGAGTTTCTTGAGATTGAAACTCCCATAATGACCAAGGCAACGCCCGAAGGTGCGCGTGATTATTTAGTACCAAGTCGTACTCACCCTGGCAACTTTTTTGCGCTTCCACAATCACCACAGCTTTTTAAGCAGATGTTAATGATGGGTGGAATTGATCGTTATTATCAAATGGCTCGCTGTTTCCGTGATGAAGATTTACGCGCAGATCGCCAACCTGAATTCACTCAGGTAGATATTGAGATGGCATTCGTCAAAAGCGACGATGTAATGGATATGATGGAAAATATGATTCGCAAGCTGTTTAAAGATACTCGCGATATTGACCTGCCAAACCCAATGCCACGTATGACCTATGCTGATGCTATGCATAACTATGGCTCAGATAAGCCTGATATGCGCAACCCTTTAATTTTGGTTGAAGTCAGCGAGCAAATGAAGAATGTTGATTTCAAGGTTTTCTCAGGCCCTGCCAATGATGAAGACAGTCGTGTTGCTGCTTTGCGTGTTCCTGGCGGCTCTAAATTATCACGTAAAGATATTGATAATTATACTAAGTTTGTGAGTCGTTACGGTGCGCGTGGTCTTGCTTATATTAAAGTCAATGAACTAGAAAAAGGTGTAGAAGGCTTACAGTCCCCTATTCTTAAATTTTTGCCCGATGAAGTTGCAATGGATATTATGGCAAAAGTCGGAGCAGAAAATGGTGATTTGGTTTTCTTTGGCGCTGACAAAACCAAAATCGTTAATGATGCACTCGGTGCATTAAGAGAAGAGGTTGCTAAAGACCTAGAGCTATTAGAAGGTGACTGGGCTGCCCTTTGGATTATTGATTTCCCCATGTTTGAATGGGATGAAAAAGACAATCGCTGGCAAGCCTTGCACCATCCTTTCACTGCACCCACCTGTTCAGTCGAAGAATTACGCGAAAACCCAGGTACAGCTTTATCAGATGCCTATGATATGGTTATCAATGGTTATGAAGTAGGTGGTGGTTCAATTCGTATACATCAATCTGAAATGCAATCAGCAACCTTTGATGTATTGGGTATTTCAGCCGAAGAAGCTGAGGATAAATTTGGCTTTTTATTAAAAGCACTAAAGTTTGGCTGTCCTCCATTGGGTGGACTTGCATTTGGATTAGATCGTCTCGTTATGCTAATGACGAATACTGAATCAATTCGTGATGTTATCGCCTTCCCAAAAACTCAAACAGCCGCTTGTATGC
>JALSLM010000241.1 GCA_026988295.1 Thiotrichaceae bacterium | reverse complement strand
CGCGGACGCGCACTCAACCGACGTGTTGAAATTACTGTGAAAGGAGCTTCCAGAATAAGAATTAGATAGCCCGTTTACAATTCAATATATTTTTCGTACTTGTTTAATATATTGAATTGTCTTTTTATTCCTGTAACTACTCAGCACAGATTGTGCTTGAGTAGTTATGTTTTTATCCTGAATCCGTGAGGCTAATGCGGATATGAGGGATAAGATATTGGTTTCACAGTGGAATTAAAAAGCTCTGCATAATTGAGTTCACCATCTGCTAGCGCAGATGGGAAGCTCACTAAATCTTAGCTTCACCCATAGGTTAAGCGGGTATTTTTTAAACCGCTGTGGAATCAATAACTTGTTCATCATGCCGTAGTAGCCTCACGGATTCAGGTTTATATCATCCCTTGCTCTATTATGATCTGTTACGATAAAACCTGATCCTGAATCTGAATAATTTCACTAATACCTTTTTCAGCTAAATCTAGCATGGCATCCATTTCTTTTCGGGTATAGGCATGACCTTCTGCGGTTCCCTGTACTTCGATAAAATGACCCGCATTATTCATCACAACATTCATATCAGTTTCGGCATTTGAGTCTTCTGCATAATCCAGATCAAGCACAGGCTCACCGTTATAAATACCAACGGACACAGAGGCTAGTTGACCAATTAATGGCTCTGTTTTAACTTTATTTGCATCCAATAATGACTGCATAGCATCACACAAAGCAATGTAAGCACCGCTAATTGAAGCAGTGCGTGTTCCGCCATCTGCCTGAATTACATCACAATCAATGATTATTTGACGCTCACCTAAGGCTTCTAAATTAACAACAGCGCGTAAAGAACGCCCAATCAAACGTTGAATTTCTTGTGTGCGCCCGCTTTGTTTACCTCGTGCTGCTTCACGCCCCATGCGTGAATTAGTGGAGCGTGGCAACATGCCATATTCAGCGGTTACCCAACCTTTGCCCTGCCCGCGTAACCACGGTGGTGTGCGCTCATCAACACTTGCAGTACAAAGTACTTTGGTATTACCAAATTCAACAAGTACAGAACCTTCTGCATGCATGGTGTAATTACGGGTAAATTTGACGGAACGCATTTCGTCATTGGCGCGGCCACTTGGTCTCATGTAGTTTATCTCGATAAAATAATTTAAAAAAGGGATTCAGGTCAGAATTATACCCATCCCCCCCTTTTTTACATATTTTTTTGTTTCAACCTGAATCCGTGAGGTCACTACGGCACAGGACGCAAGCTATTGATTCATCATGAGTTTAAAAAATACCCGCTTAACCTAAGGGTGAAGCTAAGATTTTTTAAATCTCATGCTAAACCAATATCTTACGCCCTGCTATCCACATTGACCTCACGGATTCAGATTCAAATAAATATGATTTGTCGGTATCACGAACCAGAATAGGATAAGAAATTAAGTTTTGTTCCTCTGTCCAATAGTGGAGCTGAAAAGCGGGGTTGTCTAAATAAAACTGTGATTCTTTTTGCAGAGTTAGGTCTAACATTAGACGCATTTGTGTGCTTGGTGCAATACTAACAACAGTATTGCGCCAGTTAATATGTGCCTGCAAGTGAATATGCCCACAAAGAATTGCTTTGACTGAAGAATATTTCTCAATCACATCACCCAGCAAATCCGCCCCAATAAAGCCATCTTTATCAGTTTCTAGTACACCACATTTGACGGGAGGATGATGCATAAAAATAATGGTGGGTTTATTAGGCTGTTTAGCTAGTTGTTGATCAAGCCAGTTAGCTCTTTCACTGCATATTTCTGCACCTGGTTTTCCTGGGATAGTGCTATCAAGCGCGATAAAGCGAACGTCATATTGATCAATCACATAATTGATAAAGTTATTTTCTTTTGCTACTGGACAAGAAAAATCACCATAAATAGTACGCATATCCTCCCTGTTATCATGATTACCAGGAATAACAAAATAAGGTGCATTAAGTTTATCAAGAATGCTTTTGGCATGAGCCAATTCTTGATATTTAGCATTATTGCTAATGTCTCCTGTGACTAATACAACATCTGCTTTTGGCTCTAGTGAGTTTATGCTGTTAATGCAAGCGATAAGGTTTTCAGCAGTATCAGCAATGCCATAGGCTTTGTTATTTGGCATTACAATATGGGTATCTGTTATTTGAATTATGAGCATAGCGGTATCTGTCAAGATAGTTAAAGGGTCTGATGGGCGATTTTAACAAAAGATTCAAAATCTAAAATGTATATATTTCATAACTAGCGAAAAAATGTCATATTTTTGTCACAAATCTTGACTATGATTAAACCAAGTTGACTGAAATAGGCTAGTATTAGTTTGTTCAGTTTTATTTAAACCAAAGGAGAAAGATGATAATGATCATGAAAAAAGTTCTATTAGGGGCTATCGCACTGGCACTAACATCAAGTGTTATGGCACAAGAAACACTTAAAATTATTACATGGAAAGGCTATGCACCTAAAGCATTAGTCAAAGAGTTTGAAAAAGAAACGGGTATTAAAGTAAAAGTTACCTACAGTAATAATGAAGAAATGGTTGCTAAGTTACGTGCAACTCGTGGTGCAGGTTTTGATTTGGCGCAACCAAGTCAGGACAGAATCACAGCAGTTCAAAAGAAATACAAAATCTACCAGCCAATTGATTATGGCAAGGTTAAAACAGATCAGTTAATCACTTCAATGCTTGATGCAGTTAAGAAAAACACAGGCGTTGATGGTAAAGGTTATGGTGTTCCTCATGTTTATGGAACAACAGGCATGATTGTTAACAAGAAGAATGCACCTGATGCGAAAGATTGGTCTGATCTTTGGAACCCTAAGTACAAGGGTAAAATCTCTTATCGTCTAAAGCGTCCTCTATTAATCGCAACTGCTTTTGGCATGGGTGAAGATCCATTTGCACTTTATGGTGATAAAGCGGCTTACCAGAAGTTAATTGATAAAGTTGAAAAGAAGCTAATCGAAACTAAGCCATTAGTTAAAAACTACTGGACCAGTGGTGATACACAGGTAGAAATCATTAAAAGTGGTGATGCTGATGTTATTTCTGGTTGGGATGCAAAAGGCTGGTCGGTTCATAAAACAAATCCTGATATTGACTTTATCGCGCCAAAAAGCGGTGCACTAGGTTGGATTGATACCTTTGCGATTCCTGCAAAAGCTAAGAATATTGAAGGTGCTTATAAGTGGATTAACTTTATGATGCGTCCTAAAAATGGTGCTGCAATCACTAATGCAAGTAACTATGGTACTGCGTCAAAAGGTGCTCCTGAGTTTCTTGATGCAGCTATTAAAGCGGACTTTGAAAGATCATTCACTAAAGAAGATATTGATAACATCAAATGGCATCCACCTGTTCCTGATGGATTTGAAGCTATCGAAGCAAAAGCACTAGACCGTATTAAGTCAGCTAAGTAATCAGTAAAAAGCTAGGAATTTAATAGTCTAACACCAATAAAAAGGTCTTCTTTGTAAATACAATGAAGGCCTTTTTTTTTGCAATAACTAATTTAAATCTGAATCAGTAAGCCCAATGCGGATAGCTTATTTATTGTGTCCTAGTGTCCTAGTGGACTCACGGATTCAGATTAAACAATGATTAAGAATATATTCAGTTGTATCAAGGAGATGATATGGGCAATATACTAGAAGTAAAAAATGTCTCAAAATATTTTGGCGATTTTACAGCAGTTAAAGATGTTGATTTTGTTGTAGAAGAAGGCGGTTTTTTCTCTATTTTGGGTTCTTCAGGCTGTGGCAAAACAACACTATTACGGATGATTGCAGGTTTCCAACATGAAAGCGAAGGGGATATTCTGATTCGTGGCAAGTCCATGAAAGGGATTCCTCCTGAAAAGCGACCAGTGAATATTGTTTTTCAGACCTTAGCTTTATTCCCAATGATGAATGTTTATGAGAATGTTGCATTTGGCCTGCAAAGAAAAAAAATGAGTAAGCCTGAGATAGAAGCATTGGTCAATGAAATGTTGAGCAGAGTAGGGCTAAATGGATTCGAAACCAAGAATGTAACCGAACTATCAGGTGGACAAAGACAGCGTGTTGCCATTGCAAGATCACTGGTAATGAAACCAGAAATTCTATTGCTAGATGAGCCATTAGGCGCATTAGATAGAAAATTGCGCGAACACATGAAGGTCGAATTAAAGCTACTACAAAAAGAAATTGGCACAACCTTTATTTATATCACCCACGACCAATCAGAAGCACTGGTTATGAGTGACAAAATAGCCGTCATGCACCAAGGCGTATTTGAGCAGATAGCCACCCCCAGAGATTTATATCGAAACCCTAAAACTGCTTTTGTCGCTGGATTCGTTGGTGATAGTAATCGTTTTGAAATAACACAAAGCAATGCAGAACAACTCATTACAGAAGGTGGCTGGAAAATCAATAAAGCACATGAAGGAGCTAAATTATTATTTATTCGTCCTGAAGCACTGATTCTCAACCCTTCTAAAGGTGGTGAAAATATTGAAACATTTAGCGTCACCATCAAAACCATTCTATTTGACGGCTCAAACACAAAACTTTCAACCACGGTTGATGATAGCAGTAGCGGTGAAGAGCTATTAATCTCACTTCCTCAAAATGCTGAATTTGAAAACCTAAAAGAAGGCGACTCAATTCTTGTAGGAATACACAAAGATGATTTAAAGTCTTATTAAACAATCAGGAGAAATATCATGAGTATGGAAAGAAAAGGGTTCAATGTAACCTTCTATTTACTGATAATTCCAGTCTTATTATGGTTGTTTATATTGATTGTACTGCCCCATATAGACCTTTTTGTCAGCTCTTTTCAAGTTGAGGCCGATGATGGAAAAAAAGTTTTCTCTTTTGACAACTATCTCGCCTTTTTCAAACAACAAATATATTGGCTAACCTTCGTTAAAACAGCCGCTTATGCCATTGGTGTAACGATTTTAGCATTTGTGATCACCTTCCCAATCGCCTTTTATTTAACCAAAGTCACCTCAAAGAAAAATGCCAGTTTTTTGATTTTGCTATTACTGATTCCTCTTTGGGTAGGTGAATTAGTAACAGTCTATGGTTGGATGGTGCTATTAGGTGATCACGGAATTATCAATCACTTATTAATGTCAGTGGGAATTATTGATAAGCCCATGAATATGCTTTACACAAACTTTAGTATGATTATTGGCTTACTATATATGTCAATGCTATTTATGGTTGTCCCAGTCATGTCCACACTAGAAAGCCTAGATGACTCACTGATTGAAGCCGCTAGTGACCTTGGTGCTTCAAAATTTACTATTTTCAGGCGCATCATTATCCCTTATGCAATGCCAGGCATTGTTTCAGGAGCAATCATCGTCTTTATGTTAGTGATTGGAGACTACCTAGCACCAAATATCCTAGGCGGTAAAAGCTCACTCTGGTTTACCGAACAGATATACAACCAGTTCTTACAAACCTTTAACTGGAATCAAGGCGCAGCATTTGGCTTTTTATTGCTAATGCTTTCATCAGGTATTATTTGGGTAGCATTAAAGCTATCTGGTCAAAAACTCGACAAGGTGGGCTCATAATATGATACGTTCATTACCAACATCCCCAGTATACAAACTGACGTATACACTTTATGTCACATTATTCTTTTTATTTTTAGTGCTACCATTAATTGCAATTTCTGTACTCGCTTTTAATGACTCTAACTACATCGCACTACCCTGGAATGGCTTTACCTTAGACTGGTTTTTTGCAGATACCAACGACAGAGAAGGCTTATTTTCTGACGACAACCTGCTCACAAGCATTTGGACAAGCATCACAACTGCATTTATTGTTGCCTTTATGTCAACCGTTGTCGGCACAATAGCTTCCCTCTTGTTTGAAGAACAAAAGTTCCGCTTAAAAGGCTTGCTTTACTTCTTAGCTATCACACCACTTGTTATTCCAGGTGTTATTTTAGGTATCTCAATCCTATTGAGCTCCACCTATGTGGGAAACTACGTTGAAACAAAATTTGGCATTGATCTGGAATTATTTAGACCAAGTTATTGGTTGGTTATTTTTGGTCAATTCTCATTTGGAGCAACCTATGTCATGCTATTAGTTTCAGCACGCCTAAAAAAATACGACAGAACACTAGAAGAAGCAGCACTCAGCCTAAAAGCAACACACTTACAAGCCATCTGGTATGTCACCATACCCTATTTGAAACCAGCTATTATTGGTGCATTTGTGGTTGCTTTTCTACTAAGTTTCTCAAATATTAATACCACCATTTTCTTAGTAGGCTCAGACCCCACCCTACCAATCGACTTATATTCACGCATACGCTTTAGCTCCACCCCCGTGCTGAATGCAATTTCATTCTTAATTGTACTCGTGATTAGTATCGTTGCTTTTGCAAACTTCTTTATGACAAAGAAGACTAGGAATTAGTTACAAGAAACATGCATGAAATAACTTGCATAAAAAACCCCAATTAGCTTTTGTTAATTGGGGTTTTTTATTTGTATATCTTTACCTGAATCCGTGAGGTCACTACGGCACAGGATTCAGGCTATACATATACATACCCACCCCCCCCCTTTTTTTACACTTCTGTATTCCTGTAGTTTTTTAACTATCAACTTAAAAAGTGATGATACTTTAAGGAAATCCTGATTAAGTCGATTAGAATTTAGCACAGAAAAATCTGTCGCTATTTTTCATGAAGTGAGACGTAATAGTTATTCTATTGCGTCGATCTTCATGGAAAATATCGGCAGATTTGGCAAGCGTGAATTCGTATAATAAGTGCATAACCTCTGTTATGTAACTGGAAATATTCACTTAAAGCCACAAAGACAAAACTTAGGTGTAAAGTAAACAGTTACCAAACTTTTTACAGAGGCTACAAATGAGC
>JALSLM010000240.1 GCA_026988295.1 Thiotrichaceae bacterium | reverse complement strand
CAGAAATATTATAAGGTGAGTTTATCAAAAGAGGCGAATAGTTGTTCTATTTAACGAATTTGATAAGCTTAGATTATGATATTTATGGGATTTGCAGTCAATTCTTAGTTCTCGGACAGCCTCCTAGAATCAAGAAACCATCTTAGAAACGTGCATAGAATAAGTTAAGGGAAACCTGATTAAGTTGATTAGAATTTAGCGACAGATTTGGCGGAAGCTAAAAATAATTAGACTTGATCAGGGTTTCCCTAAGGAAAATATACAAAAAAGGGGGGGGATGGGTATTAAATCACTTAAACTTGAATCTGTATTGACCTTACAAATTCAGCCAGTACTCCATCAACATTTATTATGTATATTTCAGCACCCAAATGATTTCACTCAGAAATATACCGACTGTCTAATGACTCTTTCAATAATTAAATACTAGCCGTAAAATATCATCTTGAGACTCTCCTCCAATATATAGTGAGTCCAAAATAAATTTAATAATAAAAATAAATAATTAAATATAATGTCAAAGATTCTAAATAAGAGTTTACCTACAATTCTAAAGCAACTGGTTGCCGATGGTAAAATTACGCCTGAAATAGCGGAAGATGCCTTTGATGATGCTAGAAAAAGAGATATTTCTATCACAACTCATCTGGCACAAAAGCAACTTGTACCAGAGTCAGACTTAGCTCTTTATAATAGTCGAGAATTTGGTCTAAGCTATGTCGATTTGGATTCTTTAGAGATTCCTTTAGATATTACGTCAATCCTTTCACAGGATTTACTGAAAAAAACTCAGGCAGTTCCTCTATTCAGAATGAGCAAGGCACTAACCGTTGCTGTTGCTGATCCTATTTATTTGGCTCAACTGAGTGATATTCGTTTTGCAACAGAGCTAGTACCTGAGCCTGTTATTGTTGAATATACTAAATTACAACGCCTATTAAACCCTGATTATGATGAATCTTCTGTTGATAGTGGCATGTCAATATCATCAGATGCACAGGCACAGGATCTAGTTCTTGAAACAGAAGATTTAGAATCTGAAGAAGATGAAGATGATTCAGGTGTTGATGTCACTCAGTTTGTGAATGACTTATTAAGTCATGCAATCAAAAAGAAGGTTTCAGATATTCATATTGAGCCTTATGAAAAGATTTTAAGAATTCGTTTTCGCTTAGATGGAATTTTGCAGGTGGTCAGTATGCCGCCTAAGTCTATCTCGCGAAAAATGACTTCACGAATTAAGGTAATGGCTCAGTTAAATAGTTCTGAAAGGCGCATACCTCAAGATGGACGTATACACTTTCGGGTTGGTGAAGAAAAACATATTGATTTTCGTGTTAATACACTACCCACTCTTTATGGTGAAAAGATCGTTATGCGTATCCTTGATTCAGATACGGCAGCTTTGGGTGTGGATAATCTTGGATTTGATAAAAAGCAGAAAGAAGATTTATTAGCTGCACTTTCTAAACCTGATGGAATGATTCTTGTTACTGGACCGACGGGTAGTGGTAAAACAGTTACGCTTTATGCTGGTTTGAATATTCTCAATACCTCTGAAAAAAACATATCCACGGCAGAAGATCCTGCTGAAATTCAAGTACCTGGAATTAATCAAGTCAATGTTAACAATAAAGTCGGTCTAACATTTGCGAGTGCTCTAAGAGCATTCTTGAGACAAGACCCAGATATTATAATGGTTGGCGAGATTCGAGACTTGGAAACGGCTGAAATATCAATCAAGGCGGCTCAAACAGGACATCTGGTTCTTTCAACCTTGCATACGAATAGCGCACCTGAAACCTTAACTCGTTTACAGAATATGGGTGTTCCACCTTTTAATATTGCTTCATCGGTTCATTTAATTGTTGCTCAGCGATTAGCACGTCGCCTCTGTAAACACTGCAAAGTATTAAATGAAGAAATACCTGATAAAGCACTTATTCAACTCGGATTCGACGAAGCTCAGATAAGCTCTCTTGATATTTATGAGCCTGTCGGCTGTGGCAAGTGCTCTAATGGCTATAAGGGGCGAGTTGGTATTTATCAGGTAATGCCAATCTCCACCAAAATGGAAACCATGATAATGAATGGTGCAAATTCACTGGAACTTGCAGAGCAAGCTCTCAAAGAAGGTATAAATGATTTAAGGCAATCAGCATTGAGTAAGGTACGAGAAGGAATCACCTCATTGGCTGAACTTGAACGTGTTACAAAAGACTAATAATAGGAAATAAACATGGCTACTATTGCTGCAAAAAAGAATATTCAAAAGAAAGAAATCCCCACTTTTGTTTGGGAAGGTATAAATAAAGCAGGTGTAAAGATTCGCGGTGAAAACCAAGCGACTAATGAAAATTTTCTACGCGCTGAGCTAAGAAGGCAAGGTATTAGCCCTAAGCTTATAAAAAAGAAAAGCAACAGGGTAACTGGTGGAAAATTAACACCTGGTGATATTGCTTTATTTGCTCGTCAATTAACGACAATGATGCGCGCAGGCGTGCCAATGGTGCAATCTTTGGAGTTAATATCTGCGGGTCATGAAAAACCAGCGATGCGTGCGTTAATTAATAAAATAACAAAAGATATTGAAGGTGGAGCTGATTTAGCAGGTGCTTTAGCTGCTCACCCTGTTTATTTTGATGATTTGTTTGTAAACCTAATTAGAGCGGGTGAACAAGCCGGTACACTAGAGGACATGATTGATAAGGTTGCTACCTATAAAGAAAAAACCGAATCAATGAAAGCAAAAGTAAAAAAAGCCATGATGTATCCTCTTATGGTAATGATTGCAGCGGTCGTGGTATCAACCATAATGCTGATTTGGGTTATCCCTACTTTTAAAGATATTTTTGAAGGTTTTGGCGCTGATTTACCTGCCTTTACGCTATGGGTTATTAGTCTTTCAGAATGGCTACAAGCTTATTGGTTCTGGCCATTGAGTATCACAATAGCAACCATTGTAGGCTTCAAAGAAGGTAGACGTCGTTCTAAAAAGTTTAGTCATTTTGTTGATAAAACTGTCTTGAAAATACCTGTCATGGGTGAAATTATCAATAAATCAGCAGTTGCACGTTTTGCTCGTACACTATCCACAATGTTTGCCGCAGGTGTACCATTGGTTGAAGCAATGGATGCAGTTGCAGGAGCTACAGGTAATATTGTTTATGAAGATGCAACATTGCAAATGAAAGATGATACCGCTAAAGGTGTTCAGCTACATGTTGCCATGACAACCACACAGCAATTTCCTAGCATG
The DNA here is from genome assembly GCA_026988295.1 of Thiotrichaceae bacterium. Classification (GTDB taxonomy): domain Bacteria; phylum Pseudomonadota; class Gammaproteobacteria; order Thiotrichales; family Thiotrichaceae; genus Cocleimonas. The sequence goes on along the minus strand of JALSLM010000240.1, from coordinate 3,707 downwards.
GTTGTTCAAATGACAAAAATTGGTGAAGAATCAGGGCGACTTGAAGAAATGCTGGATAAAGTGGCTGATTATTTTGAAGAGCAAGTTGATGATCTTGTTGATAACCTATCAAAACAAATTGAACCAATGATTATGGCTATACTGGGTGTATTAGTCGGTGGACTGGTTATTGCCATGTATCTACCAATCTTTAAAATGGGTGCAGCAGTCGGTTAAGGAAAACCTGATTAAGTCGATTAGAAAAATAATTGGACTTGATCAGGGTTTCCTTAAGATACTATCCTCTTCACAATCACAAATACATCACGTAGAGTGCATTCGTGATTGTGAAGAGATATAAAAGGAATATATAAAGGGGAATATAAAATGGAAATAATTTATGCACTCAGGGAAAACCCTAGTTTTTTTCTGATAGTAACGGGGCTTTTTTCTTTGTTGATTGGTAGCTTCTTAAACGCAGCTATTTATCGTATACCGATAATGCTGCAACAAAGCTGGAGAGAAGAATGTGAAGAACTCTTTGGCGGTGAAACTGAGCAAAGCACTCCAAAAGAAAAATTCAACTTAATGGTTCCCCGATCACAATGTCCAAGTTGCGGGCATATGATTACCGCAGTAGAGAATATTCCTGTTTTAAGTTATTTATTTCTTGGTGGAAAATGCTCCTCCTGTAAAAATAAAATATCTATTCAGTACCCAGCCTTAGAAATTCTTACTACACTAATCTCTGTTTTTGTTGCTTGGAAATTTGGTTTTGGCTGGCAAACCTTAGCTGCATTAGTCTTCACATGGATACTTATATTACTTTCCATGATTGATGCAAAAACCATGCTATTACCTGATAACTTAACATTACCATTGATGTGGCTAGGTATTGCAGTTAATTATCATGGTTTATTTGTGGATTTACAAAGTAGCGTACTAGGTGCAATGTTTGGCTATCTCTCTTTGTGGAGTCTTTTCCATCTGTTTAAGCTCATTACTGGAAAAGATGGAATGGGCTATGGAGATTTCAAAATCTTAGCAGCCATTGGAGCATGGGGTGGATGGCAAATACTTCCTTTCACAATATTTATTGCATCAACATTGGGTGCTATCATTGGGATAACACTCATCGTTATTAAACGCAATAAAGAAAATCAACCCATACCATTTGGTCCATGGTTAGCCCTAGCGGGTTTCATAGGCTTTATCTGGAAAGATGAGATTATTGCCATTATGGGGCAGTACTTTGGGTTGATTTAACACAAGTTAACGTACGCTAAATATAGAAAAAACTTAAAGACATCTAACTCTCTGGGTGTCTCAGACCTACAAAAATACAGTAACCCATAACCCAATAAAGATAGACAGGGTTATTGCTTGGAGTTTTTTTAAGTTATACCCTTTTATTACTTTCCTATACTTCAAAATTATTTTCTTTTCTTTTCAGGCACAGGATCATAGCCACCTTCATTAAATGGATGACAGCGTCCAATGCGTTTGATGCCTAGCCATGTGCCTTTTATTGCGCCATGTTTTTCAATGGCTTGGTGCGTATAGCACGAGCAGGTGGGTTCAAAGCGACAGCTGCTTCCGAGCACGGGGCTTAGAAATAGCTGGTAAGCACGAATGATTTTAAGTAATAGCCATTTCATTATTGTATCGCGAGATATTCTTGCTTAGGACTCAGGAGTAAATAACTTACGAAACATAACTTGCCTTTTTGCCCCAGATTGGATGATCTAAAGTCGTTGCGTAGAATAACTATGCGCCTCTTTAGATCATCCAATCTGAAACAAAAATTCTGCGTTAACTTCCGCAACTTATTTAATCCTGAGTCCTTAGGAGTATAGCTCTTTCGGATCAATTAATGGCTCTGAGTCTATAGTTAATTCATCACCTTCAGCCAGCTGATAAAAACAGCTACGTCGCCCTGTGTGGCAGGCGGGCCCTGTTTGATCGACTAATAGAAGCAAGGTGTCGCTGTCACAATCGACTCTAAATTCTTTGAGCATTTGTATCTGCCCTGAGCTTTCACCTTTGCGCCAAAAGGCTTGTCGTGAGCGCGACCAATAACATACACGAGCTGTTTTAAGGCTTTCTTCGATAGAAGCTTTATTCATCCATGCCATCATCAGCACTTCATTGCTATCAAACTGTTGAGCAATGGCAGGGATTAATCCATCTTCATTAAATTTTAGTTTATCAATCCACATTTTTATATGATTTGACCTGGTTCTTTGCGCTCATAACCTGCTTTGTCACAGCGATCAAGATAATCCTTCCAGTGTTGTTCGTAATTATCTCCTAAATCTCGCAGTAAGCCCCAGTCGTAGATGCCGCTATCGTGATTATCATCAAAGCCCAGTTTTACCGCATAGTGACCGATAGGTTCAATTTCTTTGATATTGACGTTTTCTTTACCGAGTTGCAGTGTTTCTTGCCCTGGAGCGTGTCCACGAACTTCAGCTGAAGGTGAGTATACGCGCAGATATTCACAGGGGAGTTGATGCACTACATCATCTGGCCAAGTGAGTTCAAGAACGCGTGATTTCTGGTGTAATGCAATATTGGTTGGGCTCATTTTACTCATTCTTTAATTTTCATCCTTATGTTTACATATTTTTCACGCATTGTAGCGCATTATAATATGTAACGACTCAAATCCTCATCTTCAATAAGGTCGCCTAGTACGTCATCGACCATTTTCGCATCAACCAAAACATCATCACTGCAATCGGGTGCGCAGTAAAGTACGGCTTCGAGGAGTCGCTCAACAATCGTGTGCAAGCGGCGTGCGCCGATATTTTCGGTTTGAGCATTAACTTGGAAGGCGGTTTCAGCAATGCGTTGGATTCCATCATCGGTAAATTCTATTTTTACTCCTTCGGTTGCCAATAAACCCTGATATTGCTCTGTTAATGAGGCATTAGGTTCGACCAGTATACGCTTAAAATCATCTGCTGTAAGAGCGGTTAATTCAACTCGAATTGGCAAACGACCTTGTAATTCAGGGATAAGGTCAGAGGGCTTGGCGAGGTGGAAGGCACCTGAGGCGATAAATAAAATATGATCAGTTTTCACCATGCCATGCTTAGTTGAAACGGTACTACCTTCGATTAATGGCAGAAGATCACGTTGTACGCCCTCGCGAGATACTCCCGCACCACTTGCTTCGCCTTTTTGTACGACCTTGTCGATTTCATCAAGAAAAACGATGCCATTTTGTTCAACATTTTCCAAAGCTTGCAATTTAAGGTCTTCGGTATTGACCATTTTATTTGCTTCTTCTTCGGTGAGTTCTTTAAGTGCATCCTTAATTTTTAGTTTGCGTTTTTTGGTTTTATTGCTGCCAAGGTTTTGAAACATGCCCTGTAGCTGGTTTGCCATGTCTTCCATTCCTGGTGGTGTCATAATTTCAACACCTAGGGGGCTTGCTGACATTTCTATTTCTATCTCTTTATCGTCAAGCTGACCTTCGCGTAGTTTCTTACGAAATTTTTGGCGTGTCGCGTTATCTTCTGTTTCTGCGCCAGTCCAGTCATCTGCACCAGCGGTTGCGCGTGGTAATAAGATATCCAAAATACGTTCTTCTGCGGCATCTTCTGCACGATTTTTTACTTTTTTGACTTCTTGTTCACGAGTGAGCTTTACTGCTACATCGACTAGATCACGAATAATAGAATCAACTTCTTTGCCGACATAGCCTACCTCCGTAAACTTTG
>JALSLM010000239.1 GCA_026988295.1 Thiotrichaceae bacterium | reverse complement strand
TTAAGAAACAGAATCCATCCAAGCAGGTTCGTGTGCGTCGAAATGATCGACTACGTATTGTGAAGATGAAAGCGGAGGAAAAGAAATCATGATTCCATTATCCCACTTTCTAATTGTGAGTGCCTTGTTGTTTTCCATTAGTGTTGCAGGTATCTTTCTTAACCGAAAAAATATGATTATTTTGCTCATGTGTATCGAGCTTATGTTGTTAGCTGTGAACTTGAACTTTATTGCGTTTTCACACTATTTGGGTGATGTTGCAGGGCAGGTATTTGTTTTCTTTATATTAACAGTTGCAGCAGCAGAAGCTGCAATTGGCTTGGCTATTTTGGTGACGGTATTCCGAAATCGTCGGACGATTAATGTTGAAGAACTTGATGAGATAAAGGGGTAGTCGATCTATGCAAGCGATTTATATAGCGATCCCTCTTTCTGCTTTAATAGGATCTATTATTGCTGGTTTATTTGGAAGTATAATTGGGCGCAAAGGAGCACACACAGTTACGCTTCTGGGTGTGGGCATATCTTGTCTTCTTTCTATTGTGGTTCTCTTCGATGATACTTATTTTAATGGCTCTGTTTATACTTGGGCTAAAGTAGGTGATACCAGCTTTGATGTTGGTTTTATGATTGATCGCCTAACAACAATGATGATGGTTGTTGTAACTTTTGTTTCTCTGATGGTGCATGTTTATACCATTGGGTATATGGAAGATGATAAACACAATTGGCCTGAAGATAGTCGTGGTGGCGATAATAGTTATCAGCGCTTCTTCTCGTATATTTCATTATTTACTTTCTCTATGCTTATGCTGGTTATGTCGAATAACTTTATGCAGTTATTCTTCGGCTGGGAAGCAGTTGGGTTAGTTTCATATTTATTGATTGGTTTTTGGTCAACACGAGATACAGCAATCTTTGCTAATATGAAAGCCTTCTTGGTTAACCGTGTTGGAGATTTTGGCTTTTTACTCGGTATAGCTGCAATCTGGACTTATACTGGTTCGGTTGATTATAAAGAAGTTTTTGAACGTCTGCCTAATATTGAACATATCACGTTACAAATAATCCCTGGGCAAGAGTGGTTGCTGGTTAGTATTATTGCTATCTGTTTATTTATTGGTGCAATGGGAAAATCAGCACAAGTGCCTTTACATGTTTGGTTGCCTGACTCAATGGAAGGTCCAACCCCGATTTCTGCATTAATACATGCCGCTACTATGGTAACAGCTGGAATCTTTATGGTTTCACGCATGTCTCCCATTTTTGAATTATCAGATACTGCATTGAGTATGATTTTGATTGTTGGTGCAACCACAGCATTCTTTATGGGCATGATCGGAATAGTTCAAAATGACATTAAGCGCGTAGTGGCATATTCAACATTATCACAGCTTGGCTATATGACAGTTGCGTTGGGTGCATCAGCTTATAGTTCTGCTGTATTCCACTTAATGACTCATGCTTTCTTTAAAGCATTACTATTTTTGGCTGCTGGTTCAGTGATCATAGCAATGCACCATGAACAAGATATTCGTAAAATGGGGGGGCTTAAAAAATATATGCCAATCACTTATTGGACATCGTTGATTGGTTCATTAGCATTAATTGGTTTTCCCTTCTTCTCAGGTTTTTTCTCAAAAGACTTGATTATCGAATCAGTGCATGAAGCTGATATTTTTGGTGCTCATTATGCCTACTGGATGGTTCTGTTGGGTGTATTCATCACTGCATTTTATAGTTTCCGTATGTTCTTTTTGGTATTTCATGGTGAAGAACGAATGGATGCACACACAAAGGAACATTTGCATGAACCAGCAAATGTAGTGACATGGCCGCTCATTGCCTTGGCTGTCCCTGCTGTGGTATCGGGTTATTTCTTATATCCAATGGTGGTCGGTGATTATTTCGAAGGGGTTATTTATTTTAGTGAAGAGCATCCAGTCATTGAAACAATTTCACATCATTATCATGTAAGTGAAAGTGGTTTTCTTAATCTCTTGACCTTTGTTATGCATGGATTGATGTCACCACCATTCTGGTTAGCGATGTCTGGTGTGGCTAGTGCATGGTTTATTTATCTTAAAAAGCCAAGTATTGCACAATTTGGATATGACAAGCTTCGCTGGGTTCATACTTTGTTAGACAAAAAGTATTTTGCTGATGAGTTTAATATGGCTGTATTCGCAGGTGGTGCACTTGTTCTTGGTAAAGGTTTATGGGCAGCAGGTGACCGCTTCTTGATTGATGGCGTGATGGTTAATGGCTCAGCAAAAATAACTGGCTGGTTTTCATCTGTTGTGAGGCATATTCAAACAGGTTATTTATATCACTATGCGTTTTCAATCATTCTAGGTGTGCTGGCAATTATGTCATGGTTAGTTTTTGGGGCGAAATATGTTTGATGGTTATTTGTTAAGTGTCCTAATTTGGTTGCCAATTATTGGTGGCATTGTTACCTTGTTTAGTGGTGATACCTTGGGTGCACGTCCAGTTGCATTATTGGTAAGTGCAGTAACATTTTTTATCAGTCTATTGCTTTGGACAGGTTTTAATCCCGAAGGTTATCAAATGCAGTTTGTGGAGTTTGCGCCATGGATTGAGTCCTTCAAAATTAATTATCATCTGGGTGTAGATGGCATATCAATGCCACTAATTCTGTTAAATACGCTGACAACTGTATTAATCATATTGGCAGGTTGGGAAGTTATTAAGCATAAGCCAGCACAATATATGGCTGCCTTCTTAATTATGGAAGGCGTTATCAATGGGGTGTTTGCCGCACAGGATTCCATTCTGTTTTATGTATTCTTTGAAGCCATGTTAATACCGATGTTTATCGTTATTGGTATTTGGGGTGGTGATAATCGAATTTACGCAACTATAAAGTTTTTCCTGTATACCTTCTTTGGTTCAGTGTTCATGCTGGTTAGTTTGATTTATATGTACAATCAAGCGGGTAGCTTTGCAATTACTGATTTGCAGAGTGTTAAACTGAGTATGACGGCACAAATATTGATATTTTTATCATTTTTGGTGGCATTTGGTGTCAAAGTTCCAATGTGGCCAGTTCATACTTGGTTACCAGATGCTCATGTGCAAGCCCCTACTGGTGGTTCGGTAATATTAGCGGCAGTTATGTTAAAAATTGGTGGCTATGGTTTCTTACGTTTTTCATTACCAATGGTTCCTGATGCATCTAGTGAGTTAGCATGGTTAGTGATATTTATGTCATTAACAGCAATTGTCTATATTGGTTTTATCGCCTTAGTACAAAATGATATGAAGAAGTTGGTTGCATATTCTTCTATTGCGCACATGGGTTTTGTAACACTAGGCTTCTTTGTTCTGTTCCCAATTATTGCCAATATGGGTAGTAGCGAAGGGACGCTCTTAGGATTGCAAGGTGGCATGATACAAATGGTGTCACATGGCTTTATTTCAGGTGCTATGTTCTTATGTATCGGTGTTTTATATGATCGTATGCATACTCGTGAAATCACAGCTTATGGTGGTGTTTCAAATCGTATGCCTAAGTTTGCAGCATTATTTGTTTTATTTGCAATGGCAAATACTGGCTTGCCAGGAACATCAGGATTTGTTGGGGAGTTTATGGTTATTCTCACGAGCTTCAAAGCAAATTTCTGGATAGCTTTTCTTGCAACAACAACTTTGATTATTGGTGCAGCTTATACCTTGTGGTTAGTAAAACGTGTAATTTTTGGTGCAGTAACGAATCCAAAGGTAGCTGAACTCATTGATATTAATAAACGCGAAACGTTAATTCTTGGTATTTTAGCCATTTTTGTACTCGTTTTAGGATTATGGCCAGAGCCGTTAGTACATGTGATGAATGATTCATTAGTACATGTGATAGAACAGGCTACAACAAGTAAGTTGGTAAATTAATATGCAGAACTTCACATTAATACCGATGCAATTTGCGGTGCCAGACTTTTTACCAGCACTGCCAGAAATATATCTATTGGCAGGCACATGCTTAGTGCTATTAGTTGATCTGTTTTTGAAGGATTCACAGCGCTTTATCAGCTATCTTCTTGCACAAGTCGTTTTAATAATTACAGCCTTATTGGTTTTAGCAAGTTTTACGGGCTTCCCATTTTTTGAATCATTGCAATTATCAAGTGCAGAGAAAGTAACAACTTTTAGTGAGATGTTTGTGCTTGATCCAATGGCTCGAATTTTAAAGCTTACGATTATTATTATCACTATAGGGGTATTTGTTTATTCGAGAGATTATTTGCGCTCTCGTGATATGTATAAGGGCGAATACTTTACCTTAGGGCTCTTTGCTGTACTAGGTATGATGATCATGGTGTCAGCTCAAACCATGTTGCTTATCTATTTGGGTTTGGAATTATTATCCTTGTCAATGTATGCAATGGTTGCCTTTAGGCGTGATGATGGTAGAGCTTCTGAAGCCGCAATGAAATATTTTGTACTAGGGGCAATAGCATCAGGTATGTTGCTTTACGGAATGTCGATGATCTACGGGGTAAGTGGTAGTTTACACTTAGAGCATATAGGCAGATTTATGGCATCCAATCAAGTAATGGATAATATCGGTTTATTGTTAGGGCTTTCATTTATTATAGTCGGTTTAGGTTTTAAACTGGGCGTGGTTCCGTTTCACATGTGGGTTCCTGATGTTTATGATGGAGCTCCCACATCGGTCACCATGTTTTTGGGAGCGGCACCCAAAATAGCAGCTTTTGCTATGATTATTCGCTTGCTTGTTGAGGGCTTAGGCGACTTAGTGCAAGGATGGCAGCAAATTTTAGCTATTTTGGCGGCACTATCTTTATTGGCTGGAAATATCATTGCCATTGCTCAAACTAATATAAAGCGAATGCTAGCATATTCAACAATTTCACATATGGGATTTGTTTTAATGGGTATCTTAGCTGGTACTCAAACAGGCTATTCTGCATCGATGTTTTATATTATTACTTATGCAATTATAGCAACGGGTGGTTTTGCAGTTGTTATTTTATTAAGCCGAAAAGGTCATGAAGCAGACCAGTTATCTGATTTAAAGGGTCTTAGCTCGCGTAGTCCTTGGTCGGCATTTATGATGATGCTATTTTTATTCTCCATGGCGGGAGTTCCGCCAACAGTGGGATTTTATGCAAAACTCTCAGTTATACAAGCAGTTGTGAATGTAAATATTATTTGGTTAGCTGTTTTCTCGGTGGTGATGTCTGTAATTGGTGCTTATTATTATTTGCGAGCGATAAAGCTCATGTATTTTGATAAGCCAGATGAATTTGATGCAGTTAATAACTCACTGATAAATGTAAAAAGTCAGTGGGATTTTAGTTTGTTATTGAGTATTAATGGACTTTCTGTCATCGCTCTTGGGATTTTTCCTGGAGCCTTGATGTCACTTTGTGTTTGGGCAATTAGCTCAAGTATCTAGAAATAGCCTCCTCGGAGGTTATCAGGCAAGCTGCTGGCATTACTAATAGAGTTGCAATGCATTTATTTGTATGATTTAAATAGAGAAGAAGTTGCTCATCTGAATAGAATGAATTATTCTTGCCGTATGCAATACAATATTCTGGATATTTATATCTTGAATAAGGTTATACTGTGCTTAACATAGTGTAATATCAGAAAATTATAAAGGAGTTCAAATGTTTATTAAAAGTTTTGCCTCAGTAGCGGTTTTGGCATTATTACTACCAACTACGCAAGCGATAGCTGCATCACACGAGAAGCCTAATCGAATTGATGCAACCCACACTTTGCCTGATGCAAAACCTGGTGAATGTTATGCAAAGGTCATTGTTCCTGCAAAATATGATGTGAGAACAGAAAAGGTTATGGTGAAGCCAGAATCAGAAAAAGTTGAAGTAAAGCCTGCAACTTTTGATGTGTCTGAAAAGCCTATATTAAAGAAAGAAGGCTTTACAAAGATAAAAGTTATACCAACTAAGTTTCGTCAAGAAATAGAAGAAGTAGAGATTTCCCCAGCTGCAACAAATTGGGTAACTGACTTAGGTCGGAAGGGAATTCCAGCTAGTCCAGCATTATTAGCAGCGGCTAAAACAAATGGTGTGGCTATCGAAAATGCAAATGTAAATGAGTGTTTTAAAGAGTACTTTGTTGCTGCAAGCTTTGAACAGAATCAGAAAGAAGTATTAGTCAAAGAAGAATCAGAAGATATTAAAATTGCTCCAGCACAGTTTGAAGAAGTTGAAGAAGTTGTAACAGTCAAGCAAGCAAGCAAGAAAAAAATATACAAGCCTGCTGAATATGAAGTTATTGAAGAGAAAATTGAAATAGAACCTGCAAAGGCTGTTTGGAAGAAAGGTGAGGGACCTATTTCAAAGATTGATAATTCTACTGGCGAAATTATGTGTTTGATCCAGATTCCTGCCAAATACAAAATTATTAAGAAGACAGTATTGAAAAGTGAGCCTGCTATTGATTTAGTAGAAGTTCCAGCAGAAACTAAAGCATTAAAGGTTAGTAAATTAGTTAGTGATGCTACTATTGACAAGGTAAAAATACCTGCAGAATACAAGAAAGTCACTATAACAAAGAAAATCTCAGACCCTCTCTTCACCTGGAGAAAAGCGGGTGTTGCAGGTGATGGCAGATATACTGGTAACCAAATTTGTTTAAAAGAAATCCCTGCAAGATTTGCTAAAATAAAAAAGCTAGTTGTTGATACCGCAGCTTCGACAGTTGAAGAAAAAGTAGAAGCTGTAACAAAATTAGTTAAAGTTGCAAATGTGGCAACTGAAGCAGAAGAAATTAGAACTAAAATTCCAGCTGAATTTAAAACAGTTGAGAAACGTTCAAAAATATCAGATGAGCGTTTAGAGTGGCGTAGAGTCCTATGTAAAACCAATATGGGGCCAGATATTAATAAGCGTATCCAGCAAGCACTAAAAGATGCAGGTGTCTATAGAGGTCCAATTGATGGTGCAATAGGTCGTGGAACTATGATTTCAGTAGAAAAGTATCAAAGACAAAATGGCTTGC
>JALSLM010000238.1 GCA_026988295.1 Thiotrichaceae bacterium | reverse complement strand
GCATTAATGCCGATCAACTCCCTAGCTCTGAAGAAAAATTAGAGATACTACAGCAAAGCATCGAAACACTCACTCATGCAGGTTATGAATATATCGGCATGGATCACTTTGCCAAACCCGATGATGAACTTGCCATTGCCCAAGCCGAAGGCAGCTTGCATCGCAATTTTCAGGGCTACACTACCCATGCAGAATGTGATTTAGTTGCAATGGGAGTCAGCTCAATCAGCAGCATCCACCATAGTTATAGCCAGAATGAGAAAGATATTGATGGTTATTACGCAGCGATCAAAGCAGGTCGCCTACCCATAATACGTGGCTTAGCACTTACCGATGATGATGTATTACGTCGTGAAATCATCCAACAATTAAGCTGTCATTTTAAACTTGATTTTAAACGCATTGAAAAACAGTTTACGATTAACTTTAGTGAATACTTTGCGATTGAGTTAAAAGATTTGCTACCCATGCAGGATGATGATTTATTAACACTTTCAGAAAACAATATTCAAGTCACACCACGCGGACGTATGTTGATTCGTAATATTTGTATGGTCTTTGATTTACATTTGCGTCAACAAAAAGGCACGCAGAGTTTTTCAAAAGTTATCTAGGGAGACTGCTCGAAAACTCGGATTTTTGTTTCAACCCTAGTTCTCAGACAGCCTCCTAGGAGGCTGTCTGAGAATAGGAGTCGTAGCGAGGGAAAGCTGATTTGAGCTAGATTTTTCACCAATTTGAAGGGAATAGTTGTTCTATTCACTGAAAATTGGAGGAAAATATAGTCAAATTCAGCTTTTCCACAGTAGGCTCTCTATTCTCGGACAGCCTCCTAGGAGGCTGTCCGAGAACTAAGAATTGACTGCAAACCCCATAAACATCATAATCTGAGCTTATCAAATTCGTTAAATAGAGCGACTATTCGCCTCTTTTGATAAGCCCACCTTATAATATTTCTGGCATTTTCGTTTCAATCCTAGTTCTCGGACAACCTCCTAGCCATTAGACTCGTTATAATAAAAACCCATCCCCCCCCTTTTTTTACATTTTTTCTATTTTGTTACTGGATAAACTAAATGAGCAAACCAACATTATTAGAAACACTTAAACTTTGGCTGAAAATTGGTCTGCTTTCATTTGGTGGTCCAGCAGGTCAAATTGCCTTAATGCACCGTGAACTGGTTGAGAAACGTGATTGGTTAACCGAACAACAATTCTTAAATGCTCTTAACTTTTGCATGTTATTACCAGGCCCTGAGGCGATGCAGTTGGCAACTTATGCTGGCTGGAAGAGTCATGGCGAAAAAGGTGGTTTGATTGCGGGTTTATTATTTGTCATTCCTGGTGCCTTGGTGATACTCACCCTATCACTTATTTATTCCATTTATGGGCAAGTCCCTTTGATTGAAGCAGCTTTTCTGGGAATTAAAGCGGCAGTACTGGCAATTGTGCTTGAAGCACTTATCAAAGTCTCAAAGCGGGCTTCAAAAACACCCAACTTTCTCGAGATAGCCATAACTGCTTTTATTGCCTTATTCTTTTTTGATGTGCCTTTTCCGCTCGTAATTATTGTTGCCGCCCTTATTGGTTTATCGCAATCAAAATTTAAGCCAAACACCGAAGCTATACAAGCCCAACAAGGCAATAGCAGTCAAGCATACTCAATCTCATGGCAAAAAACCGTAGCAACCATTTTAAAATGGCTATTTATATGGCTCACTCCCTTAGCTATTTTAATTACTTTTTATGGCTCTGATGATCTTATGGTCACCATTGGCTTATTCTTTTCAAAACTTGCTGTGGTAACCTTTGGTGGTGCTTATGCGGTACTCGCTTATATGAGCCAACAAGCGGTAGAAAACTATGGCTGGTTAAGTGCAGCGCAGATGATCGATGGTTTAGGCTTGGCAGAAACAACCCCAGGACCTCTTATATTAGTTAACCAATTTGTAGGCTTTTATGCGGGCTTATCCAATGGCTTTGCGAGTGCAATAGCTGCCTCACTTATTGTCTTATGGGTAACATTCGCGCCTTGTTTTTTATGGATATTTGCAGGCGCACCCTATATTGAAAAACTCGGATCAATGCCGCGTGTTTCTGCCGCTTTAGGTGCAATCACTGCTGCCGTCGTTGGCGTTATTGCCAACCTAAGTATCTGGTTTGCACTGCACATTCTATTTGCTAACGTGAATCAAAGGGATATAGGCTTCATACACTTTGCACTTCCCCAATGGTCTAGTATCAATTTTATCGCCGTAGCCATTGCAGTTCTAGCGGGAATCTTGCTACTAAAACTGCACTGGGGTTTATTTAAAGTCTTGGGGATTTGTGCCGCCTTAGGCATAGTAGCAAGCCTTATTTCTTAGAAACGCGTACACTACTTAGCTTTTTCAACTGCCTTTTGAATAACAGGAACTAATGCCTCAGGTAGTTTTACATCACCTGATAAAGCAAACTGCTGTGCATTAGGAGACATTTTTTTCCATGTTCTGATAATAATATCAATCCACTTTTCCTCATCATATTGGGGAAAGTTGTTATACATAGCCATCATATAATGTTCAATAAAAGTCAGTGCGGCAACATCTTCAAGAATTTGAGTATCTTTATTGGTTTTTAGATTTTTCTTGCCTATTGCCAACTTTACTCTTTCGATAAAAGCTTCATCATAACCTGCCTCAGCAAGATACTTTGCAGCCGTTTCAGCATGAAATTTATACAAATTAGTCCGCCATAAATGATAACCCTTGCGATTCATTGGATAATCACTACGTGGAGATTTCCAGCGCTCTATATGCTGAGCAGCAACAGATAACTTGGCAACATCATCAGCGTCAGGCAGATAACGATTAATCATATCCAACATACGCTGTGAATAAAGAAGCTCTTTAGCGACTTCTTTGCCATTTTCATTTTCAAAATTAGGGTCTTTGCTATTAGCTGCATCATAAAGTTGCAGTGCTTTATCAAAGAGATCAGGGTTATTAGTTGATGTAGTCATAATTGCCTATCGGATTATTAGTGGAGAATAGCCATTTTACTAAAGTAGAAGCAAACATATATTCTGCATAGAATACGAGGGGTTATATTTTTCACCTTCTTTTCATACAACCCATCCCCCCCTTTTTTTACATATTTGTTACTCTAAGTCTTTGAGCAGATTTTTAGCGACTTCTCTACCTTGATCCCAGCAGAAGCCTGAGACGTTTACCGCTTGTGGGGCTTGGCCTTTGGCGTAGCATAGTGGGTTTCTACCTTCTTCAGCAGGTAGTTGCCGTAAGTTGCCGGCGGCGTAATATGCGGGGTCGGAGCATCGACCTTGTTGATCAACTGTTGGGCTGTAGGTTTCAGGGTCAAAAGCGAGGTGACTCATTCGTACTAAACTCGATTCGGGTGTGAACATTCCTGTAAATAAAACGCCGTCACAGTCTAAAGTGCTAATCTGACCCGTTTTATCAATGATTTCCACTGCTTCAATACGATTTTTGCCAATGAGTTTATTTATTTTGCTGTTTAGTAACAACTTGGTCGAAAATAGATAGTGAGAATAATAAATCGGCCAACGAACACTGGCTTTGCTATTGGCTTCTATCATTGCTACGGGCTTGATGCCTGCTTTGCGGCAGGTCAATAAGGCTGAAAAACTGACGATTTCTGTGCCGACAATGACGGGTCGCTTAAAGGGAATTTTACCTTTTAAATAGACCATTGCCTGTAATGCCCCTGTGTTATAGATGCCAAGTGCTCGATCACCTGATACAAATCGTGCAGAACGTGGTGTTTCTCTCGTGCCAGTTGCGATAATCACCCTTTTTGCTACCAGTGTTTTTAATCCTTCGGGTGTGGCTAGGCTTAGCTCGCCATGTTCTCCTAGATTTGTGACGGTCGTTTTGCATTGAATTTCAATGCCTAGCTTTAAGGCGCGTTGAACATTTTTGTTTGCGTATTTGGGGCCCGTTAAGATTTGCTTATATTCTTTAAAACCAAAAGGGGGGTGACCACAATGCCGTGGAGTGCCTCCTGCTTCATCATCTCTTTCGATAACAATAATATTATCAATACCTGATTTCTGTAAGGTAATTGCCGCAGATAATCCCGCAGGGCCTGAGCCAATAATAGCTACATCACAGTGTTCTTTTATAGTATTAGTCATCTGTTTCACCCACTGAAATAGGCTCGATAAATTTATTTTCTGTTAACTCGCTGAGCTTTGCTGAACAATAAAACCCTTGGCATCTTCCCATTGTTACGCGGGTTCTTCTTTTAAGGCCGGCTAAACTCCCTGGTGGAATAGTGCTATTCAAGGCAGCCAGGATTTCACGTTTAGTTGCCATTTCACAATGACAAATAATTTCATCATAGCCTGGAGTTTGCCAATCCCTTGTTAAGTGCTCGGCAAGGTTAGGAACTGCTTCAAGCAAGGGGGATGTTAGTTTTTTATATTGATGATTTTGCTCAGCAAATAATTTCTGTACATGCTGGGCGATGCCTAATGCCGCAGTTAATCCTGTTGAACGAATGCCGCCTAGGGTGATCCAGTTTTTTTCTGTAACATGGCGTATTCGATATTCTTTTTTCTCGGTTGCTGGGCGAATCCCTGCATAAGTGGCAGTAACAGGTATATTTTTTAAAGCAGGGATTTTTTCAAGAGCGAGTTGATAAAGCATTTCTAAATTAGCCTTATCAACGGATGCATCGTCTCTTCCTTCTTGTTCATCGGCTGTCGGTCCTACTGCTAGATTGCCAAAGATGGTGGGGAAAATAACGACTCCTTTTGTTATCTCGGTTGGAATAGGCAAGATGATATTTTTAACCAAAGCGTGTGCTGCTTTATCAAAGACGACAAATTCACCCTTGCGAGGCTTTATAATAAATTCACTATCACCAAGCAGATTCTTATCAAGAATATCGCCATATAAGCCAGCACTGTTTACCACATGTTTTGCTTTTATATCGCCATTATTGGTGTGTAAAGTCCACTGCTTGCCATCGAACTCACCACTACTTATCTCAGAGTTAAATAAAGTTTGGCAGCCATTGGCAACTGCCTGTGAAAGATAGGCTAAGGGTGCAGACCACGGGTCAATAACAAATTCACGCGGTACTTCAATGGCGGCAAGAGCGGTTTCTGCAAGATTTGGCTCTAGTTGCTGTAGCTCTTTGGTATTGAGCAAACGTAGATCATCAACACCATTTTTCTTTGCTTTTTCTATGATGCTTGAAAACTGTTTTTCTTCTTCAGCTGTCCAAGCAACTAGCAATGCTCCTGTTTTTAGCAGGGGTAAATTCATATCTTTATGTATTTCAAGATATTCTTGATAGCCATTTTGAATACATTTATGTTCAAGACTATTTACAGGTGCATCAAAGCCCGTATGCAAAATTGCACTATTGCCCTTGCTTGCACCTGCAAGAATATCGGTTGATTTCTCAACTAAAATTACCGATGCTCCCTCAAGCGTCATGCGTCGAGCCGTTGCACAACCTACTATTCCACCCCCAATGACAGCAATGTCAACATTAGCTATAACAGGATTGGAGTTCCTCAATTTGGTGTTCATTATGATTATTTTACAATGATGGTTTAAATGGCGAATATATACTATTTATGCTTATCTTCTCAATCTGATTAAGCACATAAAGTCATATTAAATGTGACCTATATCAGATGACTGCATGACCCCTTGCAAGACAGCAATCTTCTGACCTTATTTTTGCAAAGGTCGCGGAAAATAAAAGTCTTTTTTTATTCCCGTAGATTTGTATAGCTTCGCTGTGCGTTTGCCACTTATTTTGCTTTCATCGGTTGCTTCTACGACACCAGCATCAATCATACGTCGCCTAAATGATTTTACTGGGAGTTTTCTTGCTAGAATAATTTCAAAGATTGTTTGCAACTCGGTTAGGGTGAATCTTTCAGGCAATAATGCCATTGGTAAAGCAGTGTAAAGTGTTTTTGAGCGCAAGCGTTTTATGGCTTTTTTTACCAACAGATTATGATCAAAGGCAAGCGGGATGTGCTTAACTTCATCTATTGGATGCCAGCTTGAATTTTGCAATAGTTTTTTATTAACTTTATTACTATCAATCAAAGCAAAATACAAGATCGTAACTGACCAACCACGAGGGTCACGGGTGGCATTGCCGATTGACTCTACCTGTTCAAGGTAAGATAGCTTTACGCCTGTTTTTTTCTTTAGTTTACGCAGTGCCGTAGCTTCTATATTCTTATCTTTATCTTTGCTTATAAACCCACCCGGCAAGGCTAATTTAGTCTTATCGGGGTGTGATTCACGTTGTATGAGTAGGATATTTAACTGCTGATCTATTATGGAAAAAATCCCCATATCAACCGTTATTAATGGAATATTATATTGATGAATGTCGTAGTCATCTAAAAACTGCTTTTCTGTTAGCACAGATACTCCTTAGAAAGAAAATTCATAATAATTTTAACTATTTTCTATACCCATCCCCCCCCTATTTTTACATATTTTTGGAGGTAAACCTCTTAATAACCCAGCGCACAACCTTTAAATTTAGTTGATAAAAGATGCGGTACTTTCGTATTTTTCCTCTACTGATCAAACAAATATAAGGACGGCTTGTGGCTTTACCTTTTTTCTTTTTTAATGATTTTTTTTGTGACATTTTTGTTTTACTTTTCCCTGTCACAAAAATACGCAATATTTTACTTGAGATAATTGTAGCATCTCTATTTAAAGTTGGATTTGTAAATGGAATATACATTTTATTTACCCCTTATTTTAAATACTGTCACTATGACAATAAATATATAGTGTCATAGTGATCATATATTTGTCAAGCTATCATTCTAACTTTTAATTTCAAGATCAAAGCTCTGTGGCTCTCGATCTAATAAAAAATGCAAAAAAAAAGGGGGGGGATGTATAGTACCCCAAGAAATTAGACCGTTTTTCAAAAAATCTTATTTCGATTTAGTCTAAAATAACCTAAAAAATCGGAGTCAATAATGAGCAGAAAACGAACAACTTACAGTTCAGCATTCAAAACC
>JALSLM010000237.1 GCA_026988295.1 Thiotrichaceae bacterium | reverse complement strand
CCTAGTTCTCAGACAGCCTCCTAGGAGGCTGTAGTAGCCAATTGAATAGAGAGTATATAAATTTATTGTGAATAAATACGCTGCTTGTATAGAATATAATGGAACAGCCTATTGTGGATGGCAAAGACTAAGCCATGCGCCTTCTGTACAAGAAGAGGTAGAAAAAGCCTTATCATTTGTTGCCAACCATGAAATAAATCTTACCTGCGCAGGCAGAACGGATAGTGGCGTTCATGGAATAGGGCAGATAGTACATTTTGAATCAGACGCTGTACGCACTGAAAAAGCATGGCGTATGGGCTGCAATACTAATTTACCCGATGATATTGTATTACGCTGGTTGCAACCAATTGATGATAGTTTTCATGCGCGCTTTTCTGCTATTTCACGGCGCTATCGCTATATCATTCTAAATCAGCCAATAAGACCGGCATTACTTAATAATCGAGTCTGTTGGTATCGTGACTATCTTGATGAAAAATCAATGAATATTGCCGCTAATTATCTATTAGGAGAGAATGATTTCTCCAGTTTTCGCGCTGCTGGTTGTCAAGCAAAACATGCTATGCGCGAGCTACAAGAAATAACTGTTAGCAGAGATGGTAACTACGTCTATATCGATATAGTTGCTAATGCTTTTTTGCATCACATGGTTAGAAACATCGTTGGCAGTTTGTTTGATGTGGGTACAGGTAAAAAAACATCAAACTGGTTTAATGAATTATTAAAATTAAAAGATAGAACACAAGCAGGAATTACTGCACCTGCTAGTGGCTTGTATTTTGTCAGTGTGAAATATCCTGATGAGTTTAAGCTCCCAGAAACAAAGCCACCTTTTTATGGTTTGTAGGTTTATGGCTTAGGGAAGAAGGGGCGGTATAAGAAAAAAAATGCTATAAACAAATGATCTATTGTCTTTTCTATTGCTAATTTAACATAATATACATTATGCGCATATTGATATGTTTAGTAAACGATAAAATATCTTATCAAAACTACGTCACTAGGATAATATATGCAGGATTTAGGTTATAATTTGATGCTATTTCTTATTCAGATTTAGTAATTACAATATGACTGATGCAAAAAAACCCACACAAATAGCTCGCATTCTTACCGAAGCATTACCTTATATCCAGCGTTACTCAGGCAAAACCATAGTAATTAAATATGGTGGCAATGCCATGACAGATGATGCGCTAAAACGAGGCTTTGCACAGGATATTGTATTACTCAAACAAGTAGGCATAAACCCAGTTATTGTTCATGGTGGTGGTCCTCAAATCGGTAGCCTACTTGAGAAAATCGGAAAAGAAAGCCATTTTATTGAAGGTATGCGCGTAACTGATAGCGAAACAATGGATGTCGTCCAAATGGTTTTGGGCGGTTTAGTTAATAAACAAATTGTCAGTGATATAAACCTCGCAGGAGGTCGAGCTGTTGGTTTAACGGGCAAGGATGGAAAACTTATCCAAGCCAAAAAAATGCACTTAGAATCAAGCTCAAAAAAGAAACAGCCTTCTGAAATCATAGACTTAGGTCATGTTGGAACTGTTGAGAAAATAAATCCAGGTATTGTTAAGCTTCTCGATAGTGAAAAATACATCCCTGTTATTGCCCCTGTTGGTGTTGGCGATGATGGCGCATCTTATAATATAAATGCTGATCTTGTCGCAGGTGAAATGGCCGCAACCTTAGGCGCAGAACGCTTACTTCTGCTAACTAACACACCAGGCGTACTAGATAAACAGGGTCAGTTATTAACAGGGTTAAATAACGACGATATTCAATCACTTACGGATGATGGAACCATACAAGGTGGGATGTTACCAAAGCTACAATGTGCCTTAGATGCTGTCGATGCAGGTATAGAATCAGCTTGTATTATTGATGGACGAGTACCACATGCCGTACTCCTAGAACTATTAACAGATGAAGGTGTGGGGACTTTAATAAAAAAATAAATTAAATGATACGATATCATTATTGATCAACTTATATTATTAGGAAAAACCACAATGAATATGCAAGCCACCATTGATGAAAAACTCAATAAAACACTAGCCCCAGAGTTTCTAGAAATTATTAACGAAAGCAATATGCACAGCGGACCTGCGACCGAATCTCACTTCAAAGTAGTTGCTGTTAGCAAAGCATTTGAAGGAAAAATGTTAATAGCACGCCATAGAATGATCAATGAAGCACTTGCAGATGAATTAGAAACTATTCATGCCTTATCATTACATACAATGACACCAGATGAATATTTTGAGAAAGCTGGCAAAATCGCTGAATCCCCTCAATGTAAAGGCGGTAGTAGTTAAGCTAGTTATTTTTAGCTTGCCAAAAAAATGCAAAAAAAGGGGGGGGATGGGTATTTTATAAGAATATTAGACCACTACACTGCCGCCCTTCCCTTGTCTTGATGCTTTTAGCTTAATGGATACAGGATAGATTTGTAGATACCTATCCCACCCATCCCCCCCCTGTTTTTACATTTTTTATAACACAGAGTTTATAACACAGAGAGCCGTAGGTCGGATTAGCGATAGCGTAATCCGACAAAGTACGATAGTTAGTTGGGTTAAGAAAACCCAGACCAAGTTACTTTATCCATCAAACCAATATTGATGGAGTACTAGAGTTACATTCAATATAGCGTTACAATCTGCGGCTTTTTAGTATCTGTACTATGCCGACTAAGCCGACTAAACTAGCCACTATTCTAAATCCAGTTTATCCCGATAAGCAAACGCGCAAAATCTCATGGGCGCAACTTCATGGTTGCTCGCAAGATTTATTAATTGCCAATGCCGCTAAAGAATATAAAGGTCTTATTGTTCTAGTAACACTTGATAGCCATAGTGCTTATACGGCTGAAGCAAATATTAGGTTTTTTTCAGAGCTAGAAAATATTCACATATTTCCTGATTGGGAAACCCTCCCCTACGATGTTTTTTCCCCTCATGAAGACCTCATTTCAGATCGTTTAAAAGCCCTCTTCCAACTTCAAAATATGCAACAAGGGATATTAATAGTACCTGTTTCAAACTTGATGCAGCGCTTACCGCCCGTCGATTATATTCGTAATAATACTCTAATTATCAAAGTTGATGATGTGCTAGATATGGAGCTATTACGCTTGCAACTTGACGAAGCGGGCTATCGACATACTGCACAGGTTATGGAACATGGTGAATACAGCACTCGTGGTTCATTAATTGATTTATTCCCAATGGGTAGTAATACGCCCTATCGTATTGATTTATTTGATGATACAGTAGAAACTATTCGTAGTTTCAACCCCGATGATCAGCGCACCATCAACAAATTACCAAAAATCGAGCTATTACCTGCTCATGAGTTTCCACTCAATCCTGAGGGCATTGCACGATTTAGAGAAAATTATAGTACTCAGTTAGGTGGTGATTTAGCCCGTAGCCAAATTTATGACAAGGTAACACAAGGTAACCCACCTGCTGGTATTGAATATTATTTGCCATTATTTTTTGAAAGCACTGCAACACTATTTGACTATTTTCCTGAAAAAACACTATTAATTAATACAGATGGCACTAACGCCGCCGCAGAAGCCTTTATAAACAATGTTGCAGATCGTTTTGAACAACGCTGTCATGATATAGAGCGCCCTATTCTGCCCCCTGATGTGCTTTACCTCAATAATGAGCAACTACAGCAGAATATTGAAAATTTACGTCGAGTTGACACCTACCACTTTAAGAAAAACACAAAAGATACAGATACACATAACCATCCCGTAAGTAATTATCCCGTCAGTATCTTGCCTTCATTGCTTATCCAAGGTCGATCAGAAGACCCATTGATTTTATTGAAGCAGTTTTTACTCACATTTTCAAAGGCTAATGCCGACTCAACAGATACAACTACCAAAAATCATCAAGGCAGAATATTATTTACAGCTGATTCAGCAGGTCGTCGTGAAAATCTACTCGGCTTATTACGCGATAATAACTATTCGCCCAGCACCGTGGCAAACTGGCAAGAATTTTTAGATTCTGATAATAAAATCACGCTGACAGTTGCCCCAATGGAGCAAGGTCTATGGATAAAACCTGAAACAGGTGAATCTTTAGCAATAATTCCTGAAACCATGCTATTTGGTCAACAGGTACAACAAAAACGTCATCGCCAAAAACCTACCCGTGATGCTGATACGATTATTCGCAATCTCACAGACCTTAGTGAAGGCGACCCCGTTGTGCATGAAGAACATGGTGTAGGTCGTTATTTAGGAATGCAAAAACTCACCACAGGTGGCATAGAACAAGAATTCATCACCCTAGAATATGCAAAAAAAGCCAAACTATATGTGCCAGTTGCCTCCCTACACTTAATTAGCCGCTATACTGGAGTCAGTGCAGAACACGCACCATTACACACTCTTGGCACAGAGCACTGGGACAAAGTTCGTAAAAAAGCAGCCCAAAAAGCCCATGATGTTGCCGCCGAATTACTTGAGATTCATGCCCGTCGTGCAGCCCAAAAAGGTCACGCATTCCCCTTCAATGAGATTGAATATTTAGCCTTTTCAGAAACCTTCCCCTTTGAAGAAACCCCTGATCAAGCGGCTGCCATTGGCACAGTCATCAAAGATATGATCTCAGATCAGCCGATGGATCGCGTTACCTGTGGTGATGTTGGTTTTGGTAAAACAGAAGTTGCCATGCGTGCCACTTTTGTTGCAGCCAATGCAGGTAAGCAGGTCGCTATTATCGCGCCAACCACATTATTAGTACAACAACACGCCAAAAACTTTAAAGACCGCTTTGCCGATTGGCCCTTTAAAATCGCCTCACTATCACGCTTTAAAACACCCAAAGAAACCAGAGAAACACTGGCAGAAATGGCTTCAGGAAAAGTTGATATTGTCGTTGGCACACATAAACTTCTACAAAAAGACATTGTTTTTAAAGATTTAGGATTAGTCATAATCGACGAAGAACACCGCTTTGGTGTACGCCACAAAGAACAGCTCAAAAAAATGCGGGCAAATGTAGACTTATTAACACTGACCGCCACCCCTATTCCCAGAACTTTAAATATGTCACTGGCTGGTTTACGTGATCTTTCGATTATCGCCACCCCACCAACCCAGCGCCACTCCATAAAAACCTTTGTTAATGAATGGGATAAAGCACTAATCCAAGAAGCCTGTGCGCGTGAACTAGCGCGTGGTGGTCAAATTTACTTCTTACACAATGAAGTCAAAACCATACAAAAAATGACCGATGATCTAGCCGCCATCTTGCCAGATACCAAAATTCGTTTTGCACATGGACAAATGCCAGAAAAAGAACTTGAAGCCATAATGAGTGATTTCTATCATCAAAGAT
The DNA here is from genome assembly GCA_026988295.1 of Thiotrichaceae bacterium. Classification (GTDB taxonomy): domain Bacteria; phylum Pseudomonadota; class Gammaproteobacteria; order Thiotrichales; family Thiotrichaceae; genus Cocleimonas. The sequence goes on along the minus strand of JALSLM010000237.1, from coordinate 1,695 downwards.
TTCAGATTTTAGTAGCAACCACCATTATTGAAAGCGGCATCGACGTACCAACAGCCAACACGATAATAATTAATCGCGCAGATAAACTCGGACTGGCACAACTGCACCAAATACGAGGACGTGTTGGACGTTCACATCATAAGGCCTATGCCTACCTAATCATCCCCAGCAAAAAAACCATCACTGCCGATGCCAAAAAGCGTCTTGAAGCAATAGAATCACTAGAAGATTTAGGTGTCGGTTTCACACTCGCCTCACATGACTTAGAAATACGAGGGGCTGGTGAATTACTAGGTGATGATCAAAGTGGGCAAATCCAAGAAATTGGCTTTAGCATGTATAACGACCTACTAGAGCGTGCCGTAAAAGCTCTCAAAGCAGGTAAACTGCCTGAGCTAGATAAAAGTGAAACTCGCACCACCGTTGACCTTGGCGTACCCTCTCTAATCCCTGATGACTACCTACCCGATGTGCATAATCGCCTGATTATGTATAAACGCATCGCCAGTGCCAAAAATACAGAAGCTCTGCGTGACCTACGCGTAGAAATGATCGACCGTTTTGGTTTATTACCCGAACCCGTGAATAATCTGTTTGAGACCACAGGCCTTAAACAAATAGCGCAAAAACTGGGTATTTTAAAACTCGATATGAGTGATGAAGGCGGACGAATTCTATTCAATGAAAAGCCCAATATAGACCCTATGAAAATTTTGCAAATCGTGCAAAAACGCCCATGGGAATTCACCATAAAAGGACAAGATAAACTCTATTTTGAATATAAAGAAATGGAGACTTTAGACCAACGGGTACAATGGATAAAACGCTTATTCAAAGACATTGAGATAGACAGCTAACATATATTATCTGCACTTTTGTAGATTGGATTAGCGATAGCATAATCTAATAAATAGTAAGCAAAATATGTAAATAAAGTCTAGGAGGCTATCCGAGAACTAAGAATTGACTGAAAATCCCACAAACATCATAATCTGAGCTTATCAAATTCGTTAAATAGAGCAAAGGTTAAGCGGGTATTTCTTAAACCCATGATGAATCAATAGCTTATTCACTGTGCCGTAGTGGACTCACGGATTCAGGTTATATTCAAAATTAATTCACATAATTTCCTAAATTAACTATTTAACACAGTAGATTGTATATACGCAAGTTTGCTCACAAAAAACAGCAATTCAGAGCAAAAAACAGAGCTTATAATAACTTTGTTTCAATATATTATCTATTTATCAATTGCTTATAGGTGCTTTTATAAAATTAAGTAGCTGAAGAATATTTATTAGTATCCTTAAGTTGTTGATAAGGTTTAACTATTACGAGTGTTAGTTATTAATAGATTAAATAATTAAAAATCAATTAGTTATTGTAGGTGGGAATTTATTCTTCTGGCTGTTTATAATACTTCACGTAATATGAAAATGACCCTATATTACTGATATATAAATACTTTTATTCTATCAGTAGGGATGCAATATCTATCATAAGCTCTGAATTGCTGACAAAAGAATACATGTCTACAAATTTTCTGTTCATGTATTTTTACCTTTCAAAAAGATAAAATTATCTCACTATTCCAATGATTTCAGGCACAGCTAAGCCTCACTTTACAATGCTTTTTATAATCAGATAATGGTGTTTTTTTTGTTAGGTGGATATTGGACTAAATGCTTGTCCCAT
>JALSLM010000236.1 GCA_026988295.1 Thiotrichaceae bacterium | reverse complement strand
ATTATTCAGGCAGAGCAGAAAATTACTCAACGCTTAAAAAAATTCATGCAAGACCCGAAAGTTAGTGTAACACGTACTGATAAAGCAGTAACGAAACGTGTTACAGTTGAAGGAGAAGTAAAAACGCCTGGTGTTTTCCCGATTAAAGGAAATTTAAGTTTTTTACAGGCAATAGCGATGGCTCAAGGCTTATCAACACTCGCAGATTCAAGAAATGTGCTTTTCTATCGTGATGGCGGGCAACATAGAATAAACCTTGATTTAGTACGAACAGGTAAAATACCTGACCCAACACTTCGTGGCGATGATCGAATCGTAGTTTTAGCAGACCCTGCAAAGGTCAAAGAAAAGAAAATTATGGATTATCTTCCAGTTATAACTGGTCCTTTATCACTTTTACCAGGTTTGTAAGAGTTGCAAAATATGTAAAAAACAGGGGGGATGGGTATAGAGTATAGATATTTCAGCCCTCGCTACGATTTGTAGGGGGCTGTCCGAGAACTCGGATTGAAACAAAAATGCCAGAAATATTATAAGTTGAGCTTATCAAAAGAGGAAAATAGTTGTTCTACTTAACGAACTTGATAAGCTCAGATTATGATGTTTATGGGATTTGCAGTCAATTCTTAGTTCTCGACAGTCTCCTCGTGCTCCAACAACATTAGTTTAGTGGATTAAGTCGATTAGAATTTAGCTACAGATTTAGCAAGCTAGAAATAATTGGACTTGATCAGGTTTTTCTTAACCCAACTAACTATCGTACTTTGTTGGATCACACCATCACTAATCCAACCTTCTACAAGAATACAGATTTAACCCACTACCTGCCAAGCAATCTCTCTCAAGCTTGGGTATGATTAAAAACTCTGCGGGTCTCTATGTTATAAAAAATGTAAAAGCAGGGGGGGGATGGGTATCTACAATTTGTTCTATATTGATATAAAAGATAAAGGAGAATTAAACGCTCTATTTTCTTGCCCCCTTTTTATTAACTAGATAGATTCCCGAAATCACTAGTGTTGCTCCAATTGCCAATATCAGTGTCAATTTTTCGTCTAATATCAGCCAAGCCCAAAAGACTGCACTCACTGGCATAAAATAGATAAATACGGCAGCTTTTGCTGCACCGAGTGTTTTCACGCCATCTTGAAACCATACAAACCCGATTACCGTTGCAAGCAATGATAAGTAGAGTAGATTTGCGCTAGCATTAAGTGTCAAAACACTTATTGCTCCAAATAAATCTGCATTTAAAGCGGCAAAGAATAATATAACTGTACCTGTACAACTTGCATAAGCAATAACAGCTAATGAGGATAGTTTGTCACTCATAAATCGTCCAATCAAGGTATATGTTGCCCAGCTAAATGCACAACCTATAAAGGCTAGTTCACCTTTTCCAATACCATTATTGAGTAGAGTTTTAAAATCACCTTTACTAATAATTAAAATTGCCCCAAAAATACACAGTAAAAAACCAAAGATACGAATAGGTGTGAATTTTTCTTTAAAAATAAAAGCAGCACCTAGTGCGGTAAGCAATGGATTAGTTGCAGTAATTAAGCTACCACGCCCTGCTTCGGTATGCACAAGACCGTAGAAGAATAAAAGATTGTATAAGGTGATACCCGTTAAACCCATACCCAATATTGGCAAAAATTGCCGTTTAGTAATGGCTGGCAAACGCCCCTCTTTAAAATAAAGCAAAAGTAACATAAAAGAAGAAGCAAGCAAAAAGCGTAAAAAAGCCGATATAGCAGGATCTAGCTCATTTCCAAGTAATCTAGCTGATGTAAACGTCCCGCCCCAGACAAGCATGGCAAGAAGTAGCTTTAAGTAAGTCTTAATTAGCATTTTTTAGCTCTTGGAGATTTTTAATATGTGAAAAAGTCATTAGTAGTATTTTTGATTTAATTGTAACCCCTGATCAAGCCCAATTATTTTTAGCTTCACTAAATTCTAATTGACTGAATCAAGCTTTCCTTAACGCCCTTTTAATATTCGTTGCTTATCCCTATTCCAATCTCGTTCTTTAGAAGTTGCACGTTTATCATGTGCTTTTTTACCCTTACCTGTGCCAATTTCAAGTTTGATTCGGTTATGCTTCCAATAAAGAGCCAAGGGAACAATAGTGTAGCCTTTGCGATCAACAGATGCACTGAGTTTAACTATCTCATAATCATGTAATAATAACTTGCGAATACGGGTAGGATTTGGGTTTACATGAGTTGAGGCTGAGAGCAAGGGCGTAATCTGTGCACCCGATATCCATACCTCCCCATTTTTGATAAATACATAAGATTCTTTTAATTGGGCACGACCTTCCCTGAGGCTTTTGACTTCCCATCCCTCAAGTACCAGACCTGCTTCATAAGTATCTTCAATAAAATAGTCGTGGCGAGCAACCTTGTTAAGTGCAATGGTTTTTCCGCCATGTCCTTTTTTCTTTTTGTTTTTTTTAGCCATAATTTTATAAATCTCTAAGATAAATATTTAGGTATCTTGCAAAAAATACCTTATTGTCGGGATTATACCCTGACAGAAAGTTTTTTTCGCTGTTAGAATATCAGGTATTATCTCATGTCCCTTGCTTCCTATTAAATATGGATTTTTATGGCTCAGGTTAACAAAAGTGCTTTAGTCCCCTTTAGTGCTGAACAGATGTATAAATTAGTAGAAAATGTAAATGAATACCATACATTTTTGCCTTGGTGTAGTGCTTCAGAACAACTTGAGCGCGAAGGCGATGTTATTATTGGCACAGTTACAATCTCTAAAGGTGGCGTGAATAAAGCTTTTACAACAAAAAATACACTACACAAAAATAAATTAATTGAAATAGAACTTGTAGATGGACCGTTTAAAGAACTAAATGGCTTTTGGCGATTTGATGAATTAAAAAAAGATGCTTGTAAGGTGTCTTTAGAGCTGGAATATGAGTTTTCTAGTCGTTTATTGGGTTTAGTGGTTGGTCCCGTTTTTAATCAGGTGGCTAATACTATGGTTGATTCATTTGTAAAACAGGCAAGGATAATTTATGGGTAATAGTTCTGACATGATTGATGTAGAGGTAGCTTATGCCTTACCGAGTGAGCAAAGTTTATTGCTTGTCAAAGTACCAGAAGGAACTGAAATTAAAGAGGTAATTATTAAGTCAAAAATATTGCAAGAGCACCCTGAGCTTGAGTTAGACAAACTCGACGTTGGAATCTTTGGAAAAATAGCTAAAACAAATCAAAAAGTACGAAATCGTGATCGCATAGAAATATATCGCCCACTGATCGCAGACCCCAAAGAAGTTCGAAAAAGACGTGCAGCAGAAGGAAAAAGACTAAAGAAAGGTGGAGCATAAATAAAATGCGTGGAATGGTTCCTCTTGACCCGCAAAGCAAAGTGTCCCAAGCACAATTTGCCGTCGTTTATATCCCTAAAAGGAGCCGTAAACGCTTTCCTGCGAGCTGTGTTGAAATAATGAGCAGCAAAAAAGAGGTCCTTGCGGGTGCCGACCCATTAAAGAAAAGATATGCGGCAATCGTTATTGGTCCTTCAAAGTCTTCAGAAGGGCAATATATTTATTATCTTGATAAGTGGTTAACTGACTAACTATCTTGGTTATTTTCTAACTTCAATCAATCTATCCTCTTGAAATAACAGAGTTATACCTTTTTTTTCTGGGTTTTCACTGCGTCCTTTTTGTGCAAAATAAATATAATCCCAGCGATTTCTTCGAAAATTATCTTGTAACAAAGGTGTACCTAATAATGAGGCAACCTCATCTTTGCTCATACCTTTAGCTAATTGAGCAATAGCATCATTAGTGAGTGCATTGCCCTGCTGAACATCCATTTTATAGGTTGAGCAACTGCTTAACAATAAGGTTAGAATCAAGATAGTGAAGCTAATGGTATTTTTCATAATATTTTAATCTAGGAAGTCAGGTTAATTATTCTACAGCATGTCCATATTTACTATAGATGTTTTTTTGTATAAATGGTTCATAAATAGGAATATCAGGTGATAACATTGTGTTTATCGGCTTTTATTTTCTATTTCTTGGTGAAAATAGCTTAATTTTCAAGAAAATCAATTTTGCTTTTCTTCTGTAGGGGCGTATAATATGCCGTTCATTTTTAAATAGTATTAATTTAACAGAGCAGAAATATGCCAAGTGTAAAAGTAAGAGATAACGAGCCATTTGAAATTGCATTACGTCGTTTCAAACGTACCTGCGAAAAAGCAGGAGTTGTTGCAGAAGTACGCGCACGCGAATTCTACGAGAAGCCAACGTCAGTACGCAAAAGAGAAAAAGCAGCAGCTGTTAAACGCAACATTAAAAACTTAAAGCGTGAAATTAATCGTCGCGTAAGAATGTATTGATTTAGTTTTTACAGAATTAGCTAGGTTATTTAATTAAATGTCTGCATTAAAACAACGCATTGTTGATGATATGAAATCAGCAATGCGCGCAAAAGAAAAAGATCGTCTATTGACGATTCGTACTATTCTTGCCGCTATCAAACAGCAAGAAGTCGATACCCGAAAGGATCTTGATGATACAGATGTGCTGGCTATTCTTGATAAACAAAGCAAACAACGTCGGGAATCAATTAATCAATTCTCTAGTGCAGGTCGCGATGACTTAGTCGCTCAGGAAGAACTTGAATTAGGCTTTATTCAGGAATACCTTCCAGAGCCATTAAGTGATGATGAAATCCAATCACTTATTAAAGAGGCGATTGAGGCCACTGAGGCGAGTAGCATGAAAGATATGGGCAAAGTTATGGCGCATATAAAACCCAAAGCACAGGGTCGTGCCGACATAGGTAAAATTAGTGGTCAGATCAAAGCAGCCCTAAATAGCTAGAAATTTTCCCTCCCCTGTATTTTTTGTGAGATTTTGTGCATCTCTAATCTTGTAATTTACAATAATTCAAACATTCTAAATAATTCTGGGGTTTTCTTCCATGTCCACTTCTGTATCATCATCTGATTTAAAAAATGATCGTTTTTTGCGAGCATTACTCAAGCAAACTGTTGATACAACACCAATCTGGATAATGCGCCAAGCAGGGCGTTACCTACCTGAATATCGTGAAACACGCGCTAAAGCAGGTAGTTTCATGGATTTATGTGAAAACCCTGACTTAGCTTGTGAAGTTACCCTGCAGCCGTTAGAACGCTACGACCTTGATGCTGCCATCCTTTTCTCAGATATTCTAACTATTCCCGATGCGATGGGTTTAGGACTTTACTTTTCAGAAGGCGAAGGACCAAAGTTTAAAACTAGACTGAGTGATATGACAGCAATTAAAAACTTGCCTATCCCTGATCCTGAGCAAGAGTTACGCTATGTAATGGATGCTGTGCGTGTTATTCGTCGTGAGTTAAACGGACGCGTGCCACTGATAGGTTTTTCTGGTAGCCCTTGGACACTTGCAACCTATATGGTTGAAGGTGGCACAACAAAAGATTTTGGTAAAGTAAAAGGCATGATGTTTAGTGCGCCAGATGCTTTACACCTATTGTTAGAAAAGCTTGCTGATAGTGTTACTAGCTACCTCAATGCACAAATTGCCGCTGGTGCACAAGCAGTTATGGTGTTTGATACATGGGGTGGCGTGCTATCCCCCGAGAAGTATAAAGAATTTTCACTCGCTTATATGCAACGTATTGTTGCAGGCTTAACACGCCATTCAGAGGGGCGACAAGTCCCCGTGACCCTATTTACAAAAGGTGGTGGTCAATGGCTAGAAATAATGGCAGATACGGGCTGTGATGCACTCGGCTTAGATTGGACGCAGGATATTGCTAATGCACGCCAACGTGTCGGTGATAAGGTTGCACTTCAAGGCAATATGGACCCTAGTGTACTCTATGCATCACCTGATGTTATACAGAGTGAAGTAAAGAAAGTTCTAGCAGGTTTTGGTGAAGGTACTGGGCATATTTTCAACCTGGGTCACGGTATACATCAGCATATTAATCCAGATAATGTAACTGTTCTAGTGGATGCAGTACATGAGTTTGGAAAGGTATAATAGTACTCCATCAACTTTAGCTTGATAGATACAGGACAAATTTGTAGATACCCATCCCCCCCTGTTTTTACATTTTTTATAATGCAGAAAGCCACAAAGTTTTTTTAATCATACCCAAGCTTGAGAGAGCTTGCTTGGTCGGTATGGGCTAAATTTTTATTTTTGTAGGTCGGAATCCGACAAAGTACGATAGTTAGTCGGGCTAAGGAAAACCTAATTAAGTCACTTCATCCACCAACATAGTGGCACTACGCCCTCTATTCTGGGCAACCTTCTAAATCTTATAAAATTCGTCCAAAACCCCAAGAAAATGATAACTTTAACTTATCCGTACCACCAAGCCTGACACCATGAAACATGGTTTCTGCCATTTTGGTAGAGCCACGGATACGTGCAACATCAATCATTAATTCAGCATCGGCAACTAAGCGTTCAACATCTTCACCAGGGCTGCCCGCCCAATATTTCAAATCATGCAAAAAGCAGGCTGGATAGATATCTTTCCCCCCTGTGCTGTCTGGCCACATAGTGCAACCATCACTTTTAAAAGCTAATGGTGGTGGGTTTTTTTCTATTTTTTGCCAAAGCTCGGGTAGTTTATAGAATTCACAAATATCTTTAATTGTAGATAGTGAAACCTCTTCATTAATGTTTGGGAGCTTCATAAAATTTATCTCTTATACCTGAATCTGTGAGTCTAATGTGGATAGCTTATTTACTGTGCCGAAGTGGATACGCAGGATTCAGGTTATATCTAACCATTATCAGATAGCACCTCATACATTTTTACGGCTGTATTCATTTCTTTTAATAATGGCATATTCAATTTGGCTAGTTTGTTTAAGCCTTCCTTTGATATATCCAAATTAATCAATAGCAGTTTGTACTCTTGCCAAAGCTTATCAATCACAGCTAATTGCTTTAATACAATTGGTTCTTCGGTTTTTGATAAGCCTTGGCTTGGGTCTCCATCTCGTAAGCCTTTTAAAGTACGATCAAATAAAGCTATTGTTTTTTTAAGCTGTTCTTTATTGGATTTTTCATCAACTTGAGCTGCAATCAGAAGAAAT
>JALSLM010000235.1 GCA_026988295.1 Thiotrichaceae bacterium | reverse complement strand
TGCCAGTGTTTGCTCATTCTTTAGTAGCTCAAGCACCAGTTTGGTTTTGAATGCTGGACTGTAAGTTGTTCGTTTCCTGCTCATTATTGACTCCGATTTTTTAGGTTATTTTAGACTAAATCGAAATGAGATTTTTTGAAAAACGGTCTAATTTCTTGGGGTACTATAAAAGACTATCATCAGAGATTTTGAAAGCCTTAAAGGCTTCAATATTATTATTATGTCGCCAATAGCTGCAGGAGTTGGTCTCACAATTGTTGGAGCTAATAATATTATTCATTTAGAACGGCATTGGAATCCAGCTAAAGAAGCTCAAGCAACTGATCGTGTCTTTCGAATAGGACAGAAAAAGGATGTAAATGTATATGTGCCTATATTGCATCATCCAGTGCATGAATCTTTTGATGTAAATCTACATCGTCTTTTGTCACAAAAAACCATGTTGAAAGATGCTGTAATTACACCTGAGCAAGTAATACCGAACCCTGAGGGAATGGGCAAGCAGGGTAATCCAAGTTATCGAATCAAACCAAGTGATATGCACAAGCTATCTTGGCAGCAATTTGAAGCTTTATGTGCTGAGTTATTTTTTAAGGAATACTCAGCATCCAGCTGCTGGCTAACTCAAGTTAATGACCATGGAGCAGATGTGGCCTTGATAGTTAATAAGTCAATAATGCTCATACAGTGTAAGCATACTCAAACGGGAAAATATATTGGATACGAAGCGATTCAAGAAGTTTATAGTGCTAAACCTATATATACAGAAGAATTATCGAAGAATGTTGATTTGCTTATTTTTGCTACTAATGCAAAAACTTTATCTCCAAAAACCCGAAAGACAGCGAAACAGTCTGAAGTAAAGATATTTTCTTATAAAGAGTTATCAGTACTCTTAGATAGACATGAGATTACATATGAAATAATTTTTAAAAGATTGAGTAAAGAGCGTTTAAAGGTTTAGATTATTTCTGAAGGATCTATTAAAAAACTGGGTTTATATTGTGTTGGGTTTATAACAACGTTAAAAGTAGTTTTTTAAACTTGTATGTTAAGAGTTATAGAAATTATTATGTGATTGAAGGTAGGTTGTATTAGTGAATTTGCATCTAATGTATGCAAAGCATAAAAAAGGGCTACAACGTAAAACGCTGTAACCCTTTAAATATGGTGCCGCAACCAAGAGTCGAACTCGGGACCTACTGATTACAAGTCAGTTGCTCTACCAACTGAGCTATTGCGGCGAAGCGCGCATTTTAATGAAGCTTTTTAAATTACGCAAGTGCTATTGTATATTTTTTTATAATTAATTCTGGCTGAAATCGCTTTCAGCCAGATTTTTAAAACTTCAAGATACTTATTGTTATTATTATTAGTTTGATCATATTCTTATTTTTTACGGTGTGAGCATGTATCTTGAAGTTGTTTTGTATTGTACGGGTTGTTGATGAACTTAAACTGAATATATTTTCATGTTTAGAAATGTTTCAGATTAATCTGATATTATTAAATGCACCTTGTTGTTCCATTACAAATAATAGTGCCAGCACCACGGCTAGTGCCGCTACTACGGCTAGTGCAATTTTAGTAATACTGTAAGGGCGCTCTCCTTGTATTGTGCCATTGCGCCCATTGATGACATAACGGTAGGTCTTTCCATGATATTTAAAGGCGGCAGACCAGACGGGTAATAAGATGTGTTTGAAGCTGGTGTTTTCGTGTTGTGTGTTAACGGCAGATATACGTTGATGATCACCGCCAATATCGTATCTGATATTCTGATGAATTTTTCTTTCCATCACATTTTCTGCTTGTAGGAAGCCTTGATCTACAGTTACCTGATAAATCTCACTACGAAATCCACTGATATATTCTTCAGAATAAGGGACTAAATTACCTAAGTTCCAAGGTTGTAAGTGATCAATAATAGTTCGAGGTAATGTTTTTGTTGCACCTATTAAAACATCATCAAAATGAACAGTAACCTGACCTGCTACAGGTGTCCAACGAATGCGTGGAACCATTCTTACACGTTGAACACGTCGCCCATTTTCAACAGTGGTATATACTTGGCGATCATAATACGTCATTCCCCGTTGACCACGATATTGGCTATAAGTCTGGCTATCATAGGTCCAGTAGGGTAGGTAGATACCAACAAGTTTTTCATCACGTTTACTATGATCTTTTAGTGATGATGGGGCAAACCAACGGCTACCTATCCATTCATCAAAAATTGAAATAGCTTGTTTTTTTTCAATTGAAAAAGGCAATAGGGAGCGAGGTGTGATAAAACGCGCCTCTGCTGATCCTGCGATAACGGGTGTTGCGCAATAGGGACATTCGCCTGCATGTTCTGTTTTTTTGAAGCTAAAATCTGCCCCACAAGATGGGCAATGAATAACAGAAATGCGTTTATCACTGGGGGAGTCATGACGTAAGCGAGCCAGTTCATGTATTGCTTGTTTGAAGTCATACTCCTGAATTGGCTCTTCTGATGCTTCAACTGGATAATGGTTACCACAATTACGGCAAAGTAAATCCTGAGATGTAGGTGAAAAAACCAGATCAGAACCACAATTCTTACAGACAAAATTTGCCCGTTTGATTATCTGTGCATCTTTTTCTTGGCTTTCATTTGTTGGCAATGGTACAAAGCGGGTATTCTTATCAAAACGCTTGCTCACTTGTTGACTCTTATTAATTATTTGGTTTTTGTGTGTCAGGTAAAGCGGGTGGTTGATTTGTTTCGTCATCAAATAAACCATTCAACGCTTCTATTTTTTCGATTGATTCCCATTTTTTCATGCCATCAATCCATGCTAGTGTTCCTGGTGTGATTTGACGGCTATTAGCAAGTTGTTCAAGGGTATTTAGATCATAAGGCCCCATCGTTTTACGGTCGATAGCCACATACCAATTCGTGTCTGGTAAAGGTGGTGGTGACGCGGGTAGGGTAGCAGATGTTTTTGCTACTGTATCATTTTGTGGCTGTGCCATATCGAGTGCCATTTTATTCGCCATTGCAAAACCAAGACCCATTTCAATAGCACTTCCTGTGCCACTGCTAGCTCCTGTTTGCATCGATTCAGCAGCACCAAATTGAATGTATTTATTTAAATCACCTATCATACCCATGCTAGTACGCTTATCTAAGGCTTCTTCAACTGCTGGTGGAAGAGAGACGTTTTCTACCAGGATTTTAGTAAGCTCTAAGCCATAGTCTAAAAACTCAGGTGCAATGCGGTGTGTAAGTAACTCGCCTAATTGTTCTTGGTTTCCTGCCAGATCAAGCACAGGAATATCAGAACTACCCAATAAATTAGTATACCGAGTAATAATCAAGTTTCTTAATTGATTGCTTATCTCATCTACGGTGAAATGACCATCAGTGCCGACAATCTCACGGATAAATTTAGCAGGGTCTTTAATGCGGATGCTGTAAGTTCCAAAGGTGCGTAGGCGAACCATGCCAAATTCTTTATCGCGCATCATAATGGGGTTGCGAGTCCCCCATTTAAGATCAACAAACTGCCGAGTATTAAAGAAGTAAACTTCAGCCTTGAATGGGCTTTCAAAGCCATGATCCCAGTGCTGTAGGGTTGATAAAATTGGTAGGTTCTTGGTTTCTAGCTCATACATGCCAGGCTCAAGAATATCAGCAATCTCACCTTCACTGATAAAAACAGCAATTTGTGATTCGCGCACGGTGAGTTTTGCACCAAATTTTATTTCATTACCATAGCGTTGAAAACGATACACCATCGTGTCAACACTTGAGTCTGTCCACTCAATAATATCAATAAATTCGCCGAATAATTTATCCCAAAGTCCCATATTGATCTCCTTTAAGTGATTCCTGAATCAGTGAGGTCACTACGGCACAGGACGCAAGCTATTGATTCATCACGGGTTTAAAAAATACCCGCTTAACCTACGGGTGAAGCTAAGATTTTTTAAATCCCGTGCTAAACCAATATCTTACGCCCTGTTATCCGCATTGACCTCACGGATTCAGGTGATTGTGCTGTTTTTATGATTTAGGATTTAATATCTTTGCTTGTTTCATCTGCAATTTGTTCCGCAGGGTTATCAGCACGAGATTTAACCGCAATCAATGCCTGACGTAGCTCACCTTCCATGAGTTGTAATTCTTTAGCTGCTTCAGCACGTTTGATTTTACCTTCTTCGGCAATTTTTAAACTATCGTTAATAGTTTCGATAAGCTGGTTATTTGCTTTTCTAACCGATTCCACATCAAAAATACCGCGTTCCATTTGTTTGCGAACTTCAGCATTAGCAGTGCGTAGGTTGTCAGCATTGCTTTCTAATAAATCATTGGTTAAATCAGAGGCTTTTTTGACAGTTTCAGCAGTGTCGCTCATACGAAAAATAGTAACAGCTTGCGCCAACTGGTTTTTCCATAGTGGGACGGTGTTAATTAAGGTTGAGTTGACTTTATTAATGAGTGCTTTGTCATTTTCTTGCACTAAGCGAATACTCGGTAAGCTTTGCATGGCAACTTGACGGGTTAAACGTAAATCATGCAAGCGTCGCTCAAGATCATCACGTGCGCCACGCATATCACGAACTGCTTGTGCCGCCAACATATCTTCTTCATTTTCTTCAGCAATTTTTTGCAGTTCTGGGATTTGGTTTTCATCAATGAGTCGTAATTTTTCATCACCAGCGGCAATATAAAGCTCTAACTTATGAAAGTAATCCAAATTTGCATCATATAGCTTATCTAATGAAATAATGTCAGTCAGTAACTGTGTTTTCTGTTCTTCCATGCGGTCAGTAATATTATTGATTTGCTTACGAACATCGTCGTATTTACTGAGGAAGACTGAAACAGGTTTTGCTTTGCCGAATAATTTAGCAAAAAAACCTAATTTTTTATTGGGGTTAAGCTCATCAACATCAAAGCCCCTAATGGTTGCAATCATATCATTCAGTGGGCTTGCTGCTGCGCCTAAATCTTTATTGCGAACACCTTCCAACATATTTTCTGAGATAGTACTCATTTCTTCTTGAGCCTTTGCACCAAAGAAAATAATGGTGCTACGGTCTTCAACATCAATTTCAGTGATTAACTCTTCAATAGTTTTTTTCTCATCACCTTGAGCATCATTATAAGCAATGACTTCTTTCGATATTTCTTTATATTCGGCTATTTCTGTGCCAGGGACGATTGCTTCTGTAGGCGTTTGGGTAGTTGCTTGAGTAGTTGCTTGAGTTTCAGACATAGTGGGATTTCCTAAGAGTGTGTTATTTTTAAATATGTTTTAGCTGTGTTTTAAGAACTTCTATTTTTACATCCAGATCAAACTGATCATTTTCTAATAATTTTTTATGCTGTTCATCAAAAGTAGTTTCAATAGAATTTAGCACTTCTTGAAAGTTTGAATCAAGTATTTCAGTGGTTGCATCTCGTTCATGTGTTTTCGCATAGCTTTCTGCAACACGCGCTGTACCATCAAGATAGACTTTTAAAAACTTACGGGCGCGTCCAAGGTCTTTTGGGTCTTCTTCGATTAGAGTCAGGATGTCACGGGCTTTATCAACAATACGTTTAAGATGCTGATCAAATTCATAATTGCCTATGTTCTTACGTGCTTTTTCAATAATATCAATTTTTATTTCAGCGGCTTCAAGTGCTTCAAAAACCTCATCAGCACTCACTCCTAATGAGATATTACCCGTTTTATCACGACGAGGATCGAGACCATAAGCAAGATAAAAACCTAATATTGTAACAAATCCAATAAGAATACTTGCAAACAGCTTATAATCTGAAAGTAAAAAAGCGGTTAACCCTGTTGTTATAGCCAGTATAATAGCAGCAACTGATTTAAAGGGTGTTGTAGGTGCTTTAGCAAGTTTTTTTTGTTTAAACTGGCTTTCAAGTTTAAAGCCGTGGCGGGCAACTATGGCGGCAACCATAAAGCCAGCATATAAGCCTCCCGCAGTCAGACTGGCGAAGATATGCCCTTTAACCAAATGGATAATGGCAGCAAGCAAGACAGGTAGAGGCATTAAAAAAAGCAATATGCCTTTTAGCCCTGTTTTAACTGTGTTTAACAACTGATTTTCAGGATCATAGCGTTTAGCTTTACTCACTTTCAATCCGCCTTTTAAAGATGAAATAAAACTTGTAGGCAGACTAAGCCCACAGTTGAAGAAAGGATAACCAGACCCAGAAATTTTTGCACAACGTAAGGCATATTAAACCATCAGTAAAATAAGTTAGCTATTATATGTGTCTAGTTACTGATTATTCAAGAATATACTAGAATAAAAAATTCAGTTTTTGAGATATACTCCTTGCATTTAAGAATCTACTACCTGAATCCGTGAGTCCAATGCGGATAGCAGGGGATAAGATATTGGTTTAGCACGGGATTTAAAAAGCTCTGCATAATTGAGTTCACCATCTGCTAGCGCAGATGGGAAGCTCACTAAGTCTTAGCTTCACCCTTAGGTTAAGCAGGTATTTTTTAAACCCGTTATGAATCAATGGCTTATTCACTGTTTCGTAGTGGACTCATGGATTCAGGTACTAAATTATGAAAACCCTTATTACTGGCATTCATGCCGTAGAATCAGCATTAAGAAATGATGCCGATAATATCGCTCAGGTCTGGATAGCTGAAAATAAACGCAATCAGCGTGTTAAAGAGCTAATCCACCATGCCCAAAAACGTGGGCTTATTGCGCATCGTGCTGATATAAAAATGCTAGATAAGCTTGCTAAAACACGCCAACATCAAGGTGTTGTAGCAGAATATAATGCTCCTGCATCTTATACCGAGGATGATCTATTAGACCTTTTAGAGAAACAAAATTCTACAGCATTATTACTTGTTCTGGATGGTGTAACAGACCCGCATAATCTTGGAGCCTGCTTGCGAACAGCGGATGCGGCTGGCGTACAAGCTATTATAGCGCCTAAAGATAATGCAGTTGGTCTTACTCCCGCAGCGCGTAAAGTTGCCTCTGGTGCAGCGGAAACAGTACCTTTTGTGCAAGTTACTAATCTTGTTCGCACAATGGAAAAACTAAAAAAAATGGGAATTTGGTTTATTGGCACAAGTGATAAGGCAACAGGAGATATTTATACACAAAACTTTAAAACACCCACAGCGATTGTTATGGGAG
>JALSLM010000234.1 GCA_026988295.1 Thiotrichaceae bacterium | reverse complement strand
TACAGAAAGAAGCTTCAAAACTAAGCATTAAAAAGAAAAGACTTAAAGCAGCTTGGAATGACAAATTCCGCTATAAAGTGTTATTCGGCTTATGATTTTAATGCGTTTGCCCTGGGGGGGATGGGTAATAGGCTCTATTATTAGATAGTATGGTGTTGTTGAGTGCAGTACCGCTTATAGAATATGAGATTTTCTAAACGAGATAGTAAGTTAAAGCTGTGTTTTTGTAGGTCGGATTAGCGATAGCGTAATCCGACAAACTAAAGTTAATGGAGCAAGAATCAATCGAGTCTGACCCCTTTGATATATTTTTAGCTTCTATATTCCTCCTTTAAGCCAGAAACAGGGCAAACAAACCTCAAGCTAATTGCTTGCAATTTCAAGTTCTTCAATGACTTGCCCGAACCATACAAACGATCCCCTACCACGGGAAAACCATTCTCAAACAAATGCTTTCTAATTTGATGCTTACGCCCTGTTTCTATTTTTATTTCTACAATTGATTCATCACTTTTTTTATCATAATTAATAAACACCACATGGCTGACTGCTGGCTTATTATCAATCTCTGAATCAATGGTTTTGTTTGTTTCATCGCCTTCAAAAATGCTAGAAAAATCACCTTCAACACTTACGCGATAACGCTTATCAATCTCATGGTTTTGGAAGAGTTTGCCAAAGGCGGCGGCTGTTTGTTTTTTATGTGCGATGATTATCAAGCCGCTAGCCGCGCGATCTAGTCGATGTACAATAAACGCGGGGCGCTCTGGCTTTAGATGCTTTTCTGCCCAACGATAGATGGTGCAATGGTCGCCCCACTTTGAGCCTTGCGACAACATGCCGCTGGGTTTATGCCAAATACTATAATCACCCTTATCACTAATCAGCACGGCTTCGGCAGGTTCGGTGTTCAGAATGCCTTCATCATAATAAAAATGTAAGGTTTCACCTGCAGCCAAAACCTTTTTAGCGCGGCGCAGGCGCTGGGTGTATTGTTTTTTCTCCCCCTGCTCGCCAGATTTCTCCAGCCATACACAACCCTTCTGCATCGCTTGTTTTACTTTTTGTTTGGATAATATGGAAACTTCGGCAAGCACATCAACTGCCGTCGTTCCCTCTATCTCAACAAGAATATGATATTCATCCTTTCTGAGTTGTGTTTTTGTATTAGCTATTTTAGACATCAAAAAGCCTTGATCGATTGGTAGTTTCAATAATCTTTAAATTGCACACCATGCTCTTCACCACAGTTTTCACAAGCCCAGTTATCTCCTTGATTTTTATTATTTTTTAATCAAAGGTATCAGACTCGATTGATCCAAAAAAATATAAGAAAAAGGGGGGGGATGGGTATGTACAAGTTTGTTCTAAACCCAATATTGCAAAGCTTGTTGGGCTTTGCAAGCTCAGTACCAACCTACAGGCTCCTTACTACCTAAACGGGATTATCAATATCGACAAATTCACACAGTAGACCGAACTTAGCAGCTACATGCTCGCCTAGTGCTTGTATGCCATATCGTTCGGTTGCGTGATGACCAGCAGCAATATAGTGTACACCACATTCACGGGCAATATGCACGGTTTGCTCTGATATTTCGCCGCTGATAAAGGCATCGACTCCAGCATCAGCTGCTTTGTTTATCCAGCTCTGTGCTCCACCAGAGCACCATGCAACACGACGAATAGCATGATCGCCAGCACTAATTAAAAGTGGTTTTCGATTTAGTGATTTTTCAATTTTTTTACCAAGCTCTTCAAGGCTAGTGTACTCTGCTAAGCGACCAAAATTTCCTACGCCTTGCTTATCCATAACACCCTCTATATTGATTTCAAGGCGTTTGGCAAGTTGTGCATTATTGCCAAGTTGAGGGTGAGCATCTAAAGGTAGATGGTATCCGAGTAGGCTTATATCATGTTCAATGAGTAGCTTTAAACGACGGTATTTCATGCCAATGATACGAGGATCTTCTTTATCCCAGAACCAGCCATGATGTACTAAAATAGCTTCAGCTTGTCTTTCAATTGCGGCTTCAATTAAAGCATGTGTTGCCGAAACACCCATAATAATCTTAACTAATTTTTCTTTGCCTTCAACTTGCAACCCATTGGGTGCATAGTCTTTAAACTTATCAATTTCTAAGTATTCATTAATAAAATTTGTTACATTTTTAAGTGTTGCCATGTTTTTTATTTTTCCTGTTTATGATGAATCCTAGTAGGGTGACAAGTGTAAGAATGCTCACAATTAACCAGTTGCCCCAGCGGACATAAGGTGTTGCGCCCGTGTAAGCTTGTACATTATGGGTGATTACTTTTTGGGTATATTGTTTTGCCGTTGCCAGAACTTTCCCTTTTTCATTGATAATTCCAGCAGGTCCTGTTGTGGTTGCTCGCACCATGTAACGACCTGTTTCCAATGAGCGCATACGTGCTATTTGCATGTGTTGAGCGGGCTGAAATGAGCCAGTAAACCAGCCATCATGGGTGACATTAATTAATAATGTTGCGTCTGGTAAAGATTTTATAATTTCTGAGCCAAAGGCATCTTCATAACAGATGGTCATTTGTGCCAGTTGATCTATTATTTGAAGTGTTCCTTTTTCAGGTTTTCCTGCGTTAATATTTGAACGAGGAATCCAGTCTCCCATCCAACGAATATATTTTGCCAGAGGAATATATTCACCAAAAGGGACTAAATGTCGCTTTGAGTACAGCTCTCGATAATTTTTAGAAACTGCCAGTACACTATTTTCCACGGCATTATCTTTATTGATGAAGAAGCCGCCAATTAATACCATTTGCCTTTCTCTTAAAGATTTTTGCAATGGCAGAATGAGGCTCTCCATGTGCTTATTAAAAGTATCAAACAGTGCAGTTTCAGGCCAAACAATCAAATCACTTTGAAGATTCTGATGAGTCATTTCTAGATAGAGATCAATCATGCTCTGAAGATTATCAGGGTTGAGCTTCTCTTCTTGTGAAATATTAGATTGCAGAACGGCGACATTGATTGGATCACCTATTTTTTTAGTCCAGTCAATTTTCTCTAAGCCAAAAGCGCATAGTGTTACAAGCACAATTACAGCTATCGGCAAGAAAGATAGACTATTATTGCTTAACCTATCATGCACTAAATATAGCACTGCACCAGCCACCATCACGCAGATTAGGCTTACTCCTAAGACTCCAAAGATTGGTGCATAAGCTGCAAACACTGTATCAATTTGAGTATTACCCAAGTATAACCAAGGAAATCCCGTTAAGAACCAAGCTCTAAACCATTCAAATAAGACCCATGTAGCAGGGTAAAAAAATAAAAGTCGAGACATCAAACTGAGTTGCTTAAACTGTGCGGCAACTAAGCCAAATAAGCCAAGCGTGAAGAAAGCTACAATAATAACGAATAGTGCCACGCCTATAATTGCTGCCGCTAAGGGGGCGTGAGCAAAGAAATAGATGCTATAAAATGGCCAAGATGCGCCAGCGGCAAAATAGCCAATACCAAATAACCAGCCTAGATAAAAGTGCTGCTTGCTAGACTGTGCATTGCTTAATGTATAGAAAAGAACGGCAGGTGTAATCCAAGCTATAAGGTAAACATTGAATGGAGCAAAGGCAAAAACGCTAAGAGCACCCGCGATAATCGCTAGCAAATAGAAGCGTTTATCAAAAGAGCTTGTGGAGTGTATTATTCCTGATTGCATTGGATGGGTTATCTAATTATGAACTTCGAGTAGCTGGATTCTACGGCTGTCACTGCGTAACACAATAAAATTAAAAGACATGAGCTTTATTTCATCACCTTGTTGTGGGATTCTACCCGCTTTTTGCGTAACAAGACCACCAACCGTATCAAATTTATCCAGCTGTAAATCAGAATTGAAAAACTCATTAAATTCTGCTATTTCAGTGTTGGCTTTAACGGTGTAACGTCCATTACCCTGATCTAGAATATTTTGTTTATCATCAACATCATCGTGTTCATCATCAATATCACCGACAATTTGCTCTAGCACATCTTCAATGGTGACTAGCCCAGATGTTCCTGAATATTCATCTACCACAATTGCCATGTGGTTTCGACTATTTCTAAATTGACTCAATAGGGTGTTAAGATTTTGGCTTTCGGGCACAAAAGATGGTCGGCGTAAAATATCATCAATATTAAATTCATTTTCATGACCCACATATTTCAGTAAATCTTTTGCTAGTAAGATACCTTCAACATCATCTTTATCAATATCAAAAACAGGATAGCGAGAATGTCCTTCTTGCATGACCATTTTTAGAATATCATGATAATTATCATCAAGGTGCAAAAAGTGTATCTTGGCGCGAGGGATCATAATATCCCGCACTTGCAGATTATCAACCTGCATTACACCTTCTATCATGCTTAATGATTCAGTTGAAATAATATTATTATTTTGAGCCTGACGTAATTCATTTAGAAGCTCATCATGATTAAGCACACTTGTGTCTATAGTGCTCCTTAACCAACGATGCCACCACGATCGTGGATTGACCTCATTTCCCTTATATTTCATTTATTTATTTATTTTGCTCGTAATATATTTAACCTGAATCCGCATTGACCTCACGGATTCAGGTTTAACTTAATCTGACAATCATTAATCTAAGTATATGGATTGCCAAACCCTAAACTTTTTAGTATTGATATTTCTAGTGATTCCATCAAGTTTGCATCTTCATCATTAAGATGGTCATAACCCTGAAGATGTAATACACCGTGAACTATTAAATGTGCCCAATGCTGTTTTAGTGTTTTGTTTTGCTCTACTGCTTCTTTTTGTACAATATTTTCACAAAGAACAATATCCCCAAGATGTTGTTGTTGCAAGTGCTTTGATAGTACTTCATTTAATTCAGCAATATCAGTGGTAAACTCAGGTTCCTCAAAAGGGAAGGATAATACATTAGTTGCATATTTTTTATATCTATAAGCTTGATTAAGGGTTTTTCCCTCTTCTATATTAACAAAGCGTATAACAATACTTAGGTTATGATCTGAAGTAGGGCTTAAACTATGGCTCTGTATCGCGGCTTCCACCCATGTATATAACTCATCATTGTTAGGGATAGACTTATATTCATAAGGGTTTTGTACATCCAGCTCAATCATTTTTTAATTAGTTTTTTTCTCTGTCCCTGACTTTTTTTCATGTGCTTCATAAAGATCAACAATTCGTTGCACTAGTTTATGGCGTACAACATCCTTAGATTCAAAAAAGCTAAAGCGAATTTCTTTCACACCCTGAAAAATATCAATGACATGCTTTAAACCAGATTTTTGATGGTTTGGTAAATCAATCTGGGTAATATCCCCCGTAACCACAGCCGTAGAGCCAAAGCCTAAGCGGGTTAAAAACATTTTCATCTGTTCGGCCGTGGTGTTTTGTGCCTCATCCATAATAATAAAAGAATCATTTAAAGTACGACCACGCATATACGCTAATGGTGCAACCTCTATCACATTCTTTTCTATCAGTTTATCGACTTTTTCAAAGCCCAACATTTCATACAGCGCGTCGTACATAGGACGCAAATAAGGATCAACCTTTTGTGATAAGTCACCTGGCAAAAAGCCTAATTTTTCACCCGCCTCAACCGCAGGACGAACAAGAATAATGCGACGCACTTCATCACGTTCTAAGGCTTCTACTGCACAAGCTACTGCTAAATAAGTTTTACCTGTACCCGCAGGACCAATTCCAAAAGTTAAATCATGTGTTTGGATGCTACGAATATAATGATTCTGATTAGGACCACGACCGCGAATGAGTCCGCGACGTGTGCGAATACTCACTGGGGCTGTTTCATCATTAACTTTTTTAGACTGCTTATCAGCAGGGCTGGCGTGAGTATCTTCTTGTAAATACAAATGTATTTTTTCAGGTGCTAAATCTTCTGTCTTAGTTGCATCATACAACTCTTGTAACAGGTTAATGGTTTTTTGAGCCTGCAACGGAACACCCGTAATTTTAAATTGAAAACCACGATTACTAATCTCAACATCAAAATGTGTTTCAATTTGACGCAAATGTTGGTCGAATTGACCACAGAGATTGGTAAGCCGCTGATTGTCTTGTGGCTCAAGAATTAAGCTTATTGAATCTAGCTCGTTATTTTCAGATTTGCTTGTAGTAGATGTCTTCAAGTGAGAAAAAGTATCCTTAGATCAGGAGTAAAAAGGCGATTAAGAAAGGGTGGAGTATTGATTGCTTCATTCTTTAGTAATTTTTAATTAGTTAGGAATAATTTCAATATGCTTAGCGTTGAGATGTTGCCAATCCAAGACCGAATAAGACAAAAATACTGCCGCCCACACGATTAACTGTTTTAGAACCTTTAGGTGATAATAGCCAGCCTTTAATTGAATTAGCACCCAAAGCATAAATGCTGTGAATCACTACAATCATCGTACAAAATGTAAGTGTTAAATAAGTGAATTGTAACAGATAGCTTTGCTCATGATTAATAAATTGAGGGAATAATGACATAAAAAAGAATATTGGTTTGGGGTTTAATACCGATACCCAAAGACCTTCTTTAAAGCGCAATATATATCCTAGTGTTTGACGTGAAGCAGCACTTTCAGCACTATTTTCTGTAGCACCCTCCAGTTTAATGGCAGGAGAACGCCAAAGCTTAATACCAAGATAAATCAAGTAAGCGCCACCAATATATTTCAAAACAGTAAAAGCAATCGCAGAAGTTGAAAGCAATACACCTACACTGGTTGCAGAAATAACGGCAATCACCAAAATGCCCAATGAAATACCAAACACACCTGCCAAAGCAGGTTTAGTGCCATATCGAATAGCGTTAGACAAGGTGAGAATCACGCCAGGACCAGGGCTGGCAATAGTGATTGTCACAATAAGAAGATAGAGGAGGTATTGATCCATTCTTATAAGCTTACCTTGTTGCTGAAATAAATCAATAACTTGTTCTTTATGTGTCTGCTATGAGTAGAATCCAAGTATAAGCTTGATGAGGTTTTCCTTGAGTATTAATACCCACCCCCTAAATGTCATTGAAATAAGCTTAACCTTCTGATTGTTATACTATAATCATCAGAGTTAACAATGTAAATCCAAGGATCAGTAATGCTAATAGCGAAACATATTTAAAAATATCTATATGAAAATAAATAATACTTATAATAGTGCTAATTTTAAAGAGGAGCACCGA
>JALSLM010000233.1 GCA_026988295.1 Thiotrichaceae bacterium | reverse complement strand
CACCACCATCATAAATATGCACTAAACCGCGAGGCTTAGACCCACAATGCTTTTTAATGTTTAACAAAACCTTTTGAATACCAGTACAAGTGATTTTACTTGGTAGAAATTTAAACTGCTTAATTGCCGCCTCAATACCTTTACTATTAACTGCCTTATAAACTATTGCATCATCACTATCATGAACAACCTCTTTTAATTGCCATTCTTTGAGATGCAAGGGGTATTGATTCTTATAACGATACAATTGCAGAAAGACATCAAGTTTGGCTGACATATCAGGCAAATCGCGCCAAACAATAGCCTCAAAACCAGTTTTGATTAAATAAGTAGCTAAGGAATAATCCTGAGTAAGAAATAATACTGGAATGGAAAAATCTAGCACTGTATTCAATGCTGCTCTATGAGTAATCGTACTAACAGAAGCACTAGGGATTTTAGACGCAATAAAAGCCAGCAATTCCCTTGCTTTCCTATTCCGTTGAACACCATTATGAACGAGTAAAATTAACATAATTATAGTTAGGGGGACGCAATAACAAGCATGCCAATTATTACCCAAGATTTTTACTTATAATCACATCATCTCAAGATGCGTATAATCATTGAACATAACGACTTGAGATCATCTAATGTAGTAGCATAAAAGATAATATGCCCTGCTTTATGAATACAAATAAGAATGGTAGGTTATTAGAGTGTCGTCCCTTATCCTTCCTCCTTACTCGTCAAGTGTAGGACACAATTCATTATTTTTCTGCTTGCTTGATTGACTTTTTTAAAACACTCTATGATAATGCCGCGTTTCGTGGGGTTTGCCCCCCTCCTTGCTATATTGTGCTACTACAAAAAATAGTTGCATTTATAGCCAAATGTCCAAAAGGAGATACTATGAGACATTATGAAATTGTTGTTCTGATCCATCCAGATCAAAGCGAACAACTACCTGGTATGCTTGATCGCTACCGTAAATTGATTGAAGGTAATAAAGGCAGCATTCACCGCCTTGAAGACTGGGGTCGCCGACCCTTAGCTTACCCTATAGTTAAATTACACAAAGCACATTATGTATTAATGAACATTGAGTGTGATGCTAAGACCCTTAGCGAGCTAGAAGATCTATTCCGTTTTAATGATGCCGTTCTTCGTAATCTGACTATCCGTCGTGATGAAGCTGACAAAGAGCCTTCTTTATTAAGTAAAGAAGCCGAAAAGAAAGCTGAAAGAAAACAACAGCGTAGATAATCAGAGGAGAAAATCATGGCACATCGTTTCCGTCGTCAAAAATTTTGTCGTTTTACCGCAGAAGGCGTAAAAGAGATCGACTACAAAGATCTTGACACATTAAAAGCCTATATTACTGAAACTGGTAAAATTGTACCAAGCCGTGTTACAGGCACTAAAGCAAAGTACCAGCGCCAATTAGCAACTGCTATCAAACGCGCTCGCTTCCTTGCTTTGATTCCATACACGGATCAACACAAATAGAAAAATAGAGAAGTAAATAATATGGCCAGCTTTATTATGGCAGGCCGGATACAAGCAGCAATATTTGTTGTTTTATCCACCACGGTCTCCCTGTTGATACCTCCTTTTATTGTTTTCAGTAATGCAGCGATTGCACTGATAACATTACGCAAGGGCTGGCAACAAGGGCTTATATTCACACTATTAGCAACAGCAACACTGATAATACTCAGTGTTGCCTTAAAACAGCAGGCTAGCAGTGGCTTAGTAGCAGGGTTAGCAAATTGGTTGCCAATCGTACTTATTGCAAGTGCCTTGGCCATGACACAATCATGGAACAGAACCTTACAGCTCACCCTGCTTGTAGGCGTAGCAGGTGTTTTATTATTCCACCTAATGCATCAAGATGCAGAGGCTTATTGGAAACCAATATTGGAACAAATGAAACCACTGTTACAGCAGACCTACCAACTTGAAAATAGCAAAATTGATGACATTATCAATGAAGCTTCACGTTGGATGACTGGCACTTCTGCTTCTGCGATGGTAATAATCTCAATTATTTCATTGATTATTGCCCGTAACTGGCAAGCGAGACTCTATAATCCAGGTGGTTTTGGAGAAGAATTTCGACAAATAGCCATTGGCAAACAATTTTCAATAGCACTACTTGTTGGAATTGCCATTGCCGCTGTTACCCAAAACCAGCTTTTTTTAGAACTGGTTATGGTTGGCATAAGTATTTTCATGTTTCAGGGTTTATCACTGGCACACGCTCTCGTTAAACAGAGAGAAATGAGTACAGGCTGGCTCGCTGGCTTGTATATACTGATGTTTATAATGCTAATACAAATGATTGTTTTGCTTGCTGCTTTTGCCATTATCGACAACTTTGCCGATTTTCGCAAAATGACTGCAAGCACTAAATAGAAGGTAGAAAAACCATGCAAGTAATTTTAATGGAAAGAATTGATAACTTAGGAGCTTTAGGTGACATCGTTGATGTTAAAGCCGGTTTTGCTCGTAACTTTTTAGTTCCACAAAAGAAAGCAAAAACTGCAACTAAGGCAAATATTGCAGAATTTGAAACTATGCGCGCTGAGCTTGAAAAAGCAGCCGCAACAAGAACTAAAGCTGCTGAAGATCGTTTAGTTGCACTCAAAGGTATGGAACTTGAAATCGAAGTTCGTGCAGGTCAAGAAGGCAAGCTATTCGGCTCTGTCTCCAATCACGAGATTGCAGAAGCGATTACAGCCAAAGGCGTTGAAATTGAGCGTCGCGAAGTTCGTATGCCAGAAGGTCCAATCCGTCATATTGGTGAATTTGAAGTACTCATTCATCTACACAGCGAAGTTGAAACACTAGTGAAGGTTAATGTTATTCCAGATGCAGATAGTGATATGGAAGTTGTTGAAAGAGGACAACCAATCGGCACATTTGTTGAAGATGATTAGAACCTAATCTCCAACCTCGTCAATAAAAAAGCACCTCATTTGAGGTGCTTTTTTGTGGTTTTTTTCTGCGCTTATTTTCTATAATCTGATCGGTAGTGGATTAAACCTGTAGTTTACACGATTAAATTTATAGGTTACTACTAAGCCTAATCGGTTTTCCTTAAAAAGGTTTAACCACTACCATAATCAAAATAACAATAGTTAAAACCAATGGTAGTTCATTCATCCAGCGATAAAAAAGACCACCATGATCTAATCTCCCTTGTTGCATTTCTTTTACTCGTGCTTTGCACCAGAAATGATAAACAAGCATTAATACCACAAAAAGCAGTTTGACATGTATCCAGCCACCACTAAAGCCAAAACCCAACCATAACCACAGCCCAGTTCCTATCGCTATCATCATCATAATAGTCATAAAGCCATAGAGTTTTTTTGCCATAATTGCTAAACGGTCTACTTCTTGATCTGCCGCCTGTCCTTCAACAAAATGAACAAAAATGCGGGGTAAATAAAAAATACCCGCCATCCACGACATCACAAACAAAATATGAAAAGTTTTAAGCCACAACATGATTAGACCTCGTTAGCCTGTGTTAATAAAATTTCAGGCATTCTATCGGAAGCACCGAGATAAGGTGCTATTTTTATCATTACATTCGGGTAATCTTTTCGCACTGATGCAACTTCAGCAGGAATATCCTCCGATACATGTCTACCAGCAGATAAAAAATACGGCACAATAACAATATCTGTAGCACCCTGCTCTATTGCTGTAATCAAGCCTTGTGGAATATCTGGTTTATCCAGCTCAAGAAAGGCAGTAGCCACCCTATCAAAATCATGCTCTTGTAGCTCAAACTGCCGTACTACATCCCTGACCTCATCATTAGAAGCCATTCGACGACTTCCGTGTGCTATAACCAATAAATACTTCATATAAAAATATCTAGTTTAACATTAAAGACCAAGCTTATCGCAGATTTAGGTATATACCCACCCCCCCCTTTTTTTGTAAGTTTTATCAGTATTGGCCATCAATAATTGCTTATTTAAGGAAACCTGATTAAGGAAAACATAATCAAGTCGATTAGAATTTAGCGCAGAAAAATCTGTCGCTATTTTTCATTAAGTGAGTCGTAACAGTCATTCTATTACATCGAGCTTTATGGAGAATATCGGCAGACTTGGTAAGCTAAAAATAATTGGATTTGATCAGGATTCCCTTAATATTACTTTTTATCTTTACAGCTTTTTCAAATACCGTAACCCCCCTAATTGACTCATCTGTTTGAGTATCCACTGTTGCTTCCTCAATAATCTTGGGCGTGGGCTATGTACATCAGAAATTGCAGGGCGTGGTAGCACCGCCGCAAGAATGGCGGCTTCTTCTTTGGTTAAATTAATCGGATCTTTATCAAACAATATTCGACTAGATTCTTTAGCACCAAAAATAGCATCACCAAATTGTGCAACATTCAGATAAACCTCTAAAATTCTTTTTTTAGGCCAAGCAATTTCTATAGCAAGAGCTAAGCCGGCTTCCAGAATTTTGCGCGAATAACTTCTGCCATTCCATAGAAATAAGTTTTTAGCAAGTTGCTGTGTAATAGTGCTTGCTCCTCGTAGCATACCTTTGCTGCTACGCTTTTCTGCTAGTGCTTTTTTTAGTTCAATGGTATCCACACCCCAGTGTGTAGGAAAACGCTGATCTTCAGCAGCAATTACAGCAAGTGCCAAGTAGGGAGAAATCTCATCCCAGCTAGCCCATTGATATTCTGCTGGATCATGAATTTTCGGAGCATTTCGTGCAAGCGCATTTTGATGATAAATAAACGCCGAAGTCGGTACAGGAACCCAGCGAAATACCAATAATATAGCAAACAATAACAGAATTATCAGAACACTTAAGCCAACTAAAAACCTAAACACACGTTGAATCAATCCTGCAGGCCTCACTACAATATTTGCTTGATAAATTTTATATTTCTTTATTTCCACATAATCCCTGCAAATAACTTTAGGTGTTTCAAGTAATGATTCCACCTATATTACGCTGAGTTACGCTGATTTTTTGATCCCGATTGAAGCATCTCAAAATCCGCCCCTACAAATCATCGTACATATACTACTCTTCTCTTCACGAGCAAGAACATATATACCTCGCTAAATATTACGTGTTCTTTAGCATTCCTATAGCATGGGTTTATTATTGGGCGATACCAAAATCCCCTACTAGTCAAAAAGAGTATAGAACAAATGCAGATTAATATTCACTCTGAAATAAAACAAATAGCAGTCGATGATTGGAATAATCTCGTTAGTGATAACAACCCTTTCTTACGGCATGAATTTTTAGCTGCTTTAGAAAATAATCACTGTGTTAGTGATCAATTTGGCTGGCATCCATGTCATATTGCTATTCGCAAAAATGAAAAACTGATTGCTGCAATGCCTCTTTACTCTAAAATGAATTCCTATGGCGAATTTGTGTTTGATCATGCTTGGGCTGATGCCTATCAGAGAAATCAGCTTACCTATTATCCCAAACTGGTTTCAGCCATACCTTATACACCAGCAAGCGGGCAACGTCTTTTAGCACCTGAGGAAAACCAAGATGAACTATTTCAATTACTAATAGAAACAGTAAAACAACTTTCAAAGCAACAATCTCTTAGTGGATTTCACTGTCTTTTCCCACGAGAAAAAGAACTAGAATGGATGAAAAAACAAGATTTCTTAATACGCCACGATTGCCAATTTCATTGGAATAATCAAGACTATACTAGCTTTGAAGATTTTCTTGAAACACTCGAAAAGAAAAAGCGCAAAAACATTCGTCAAGAACGTAAAAGAGTTGATCAACAAAAAGTCTCTCTACGTATTTTAAATGGGCATACTGCCACTAATAAAGACTGGGATGACTTTACTCTTTTCTATAAGCAAACCTTTTCTGAGAAATATGGTACAGCAACACTTAATCAAGGTTTTTTTAAAGAAGTTGCGAAAAACCTCCCTGATCAAATAATTCTAGTTCTTGCAGATAAACCTGATGGACAATGCATCGCCGGATCACTCATGTATGCCAGCGACACAACTTTATATGGCAGACATTGGGGTTGCACAGAACAGATTGATAAACTCCATTTTGAAGCCTGTTATTATCAAGGTATCGAATATTGTATCAAACATAAGCTTAAAGTATTTGAACCTGGAGCACAGGGGGAACATAAAATAGCTCGGGGTTTTATTCCCACCCTAACGCGTTCTGCTCACTGGCTAAATCAATCACCTTTTGATGAATCAATCAAAGCCTTTATAAAACACGAGAAAAGTGCTGTTAAACAATATATGAGTTCACTTAAATCACCTTATAAGAAAGTTGGGAGTGAGATTAAATAACTCCTGAATCCATCAAACTAACCTTGTTGGAGTACTTGACTTTTTTTTGTATCTCTAAATATTCTAGTATTTTTAAATAGTTTAATTAAGTTTTTCTCTAAAATAAGATAACAAGCATGACCCGTTATCAGGGAAGCGACAATTAATGCTATTAAAAATAGATAGCTATAACCAGTAACACCTAATTTATCAAGAATCATAGAAACTGCGACTAATGCAAAGGGATGGATTAAATACAAGGAATAGGAAGAATTACCGATTGCTTCAAATAATTTAGATATTTTTAGTTGTTGCTTATTGACAAAAGTATCTTCTAGCCCTCTCATTCCTATAAATAGCAATACCATAGGAAGCCCATAATCAACTATCTGAATATTGATACCACCTTTAAAATTCACTAAGAGTAATAAAATAATAGAACTCAATATTAAAGATATAGAAAAGAATTGACTCAATTTATACTTTAGAAAAAACAGAAAGATAAAAATACCAAATAAAAACTCTAACAGTAATTGATTAGTCAAAAAATTAATGATGGTAGAATTAAAACTAACTATAAAACCTATGGTAGCAACAAAGATAATAATAATTGCTGGTTTCATATACTTCATAATACCAATTGAAGCCAAACCTAAAGAAAAAATAAAATAAAAATAAAATTCATAACTTAATGTCCATCCATTTTGAATTAAATACTTACTATCAGAAGGTATAAGCATGTATGAATCTATAATACTAGTCATACCTCCTGAGCTATTAATTTTATCAGGTGCGACAAGATAAATGACTAAAGCAACTGTTGTTAAAACCCAATAAAGAGGAATAATACGAATTACACGAGCTTTTAGAAATTTTCCAAAAGATATTTCTTTATTATAGGTTGCATGACACATAATATAGCCAGAAATAAT
>JALSLM010000232.1 GCA_026988295.1 Thiotrichaceae bacterium | reverse complement strand
GAAATTATACGCAATGAAGGTGATTGGTCAGGTAGTGTTGCTGTCGAAGATTATCAAATATTGGATATTAATGATGCACCTTATGCAAGGTTGCCTGAAATTAAATTGTCTTATCATCCTAAGAGTAAGCCTATGGAATTTAAAGTAGGTTTTGATTCAGAGCTGGTTTATTTTGATAAAGAGGATTCAATTACGGGAACTAGGGCGGATGTAAAGTTGTTTGCATCGAAGAAATGGGGGGCAGATGCTTGGTTTATAAAGCCAAAACTCAGTTTGCAACATACAAGCTATTCTCTTAATAAAAGTGATAATAAAATTATTAACCGTACTTTGCCTATTTTTACATTAGATAGTGGCTTGTTTTTTGATAGAGAAATTACAATAAAAAATAAGCAATATACGCAAACATTGGAACCACGTTTATTCTATACAAAAACACCTTATAAAGATCAAAGTGATATTCCTATTTTTGATACGGCTAAAATAAACTTTTCTGCTACTAATCAATTATTTTCTGAAAATCGCTTTACGGGTAAAGATCGTATCGGTGATACTAATCAACTTACCTTTGCGGTGACATCACGCATTCAGAGTAGGCAGTTAGGTAAGGAATTATTTAAGATAAGTGTCGGACAAAGTTTTAGCTTTGATGACAAAAAAGTAACCTTGCCGGGTGGAACTATTCAAACAGGAAGAAGATCTAATTTGGTGCTTGAATTAAGTGGCAGGTTGAATGAAAGATTTAGAATTTCGGCTACTGGGTTGTTAGATAAGGATAAAAAAGACATACCAAGCTTTGAACTTCGATTAAACTATCATGATGATAAAAAACGGATTGCTAATATTAGTTATCGTAAACTGGATACTGAACTCAAGCAGTTAACATTTTCGGGTTCGCTACCCATTACAAATAAATGGTCAATGGTTGCAAGTGTGGATCAGGATGTGGAAAATAATCGTAATTTGCAGACACTATTAGGTTTTGAATATCAAGATTGTTGCTGGAAAACCAGAATAGTGGCAAAACGCTACTTAACAGCTGATAATAAACATTATGAAACGCCCATCTTTTTGGAGTTTGAATTAAAAGGGCTTGGTAGCTTAGGCACTGGTGCTAGTAGGGAAATAAAGGATAATATATACGGATATGATGATTACTAAACAGATTTTAATAAAGGGTGATGTTGTAGCAAAAACAAGCCGACTTGCATTAACTCTAGCATTCTTGCTGATAGCACTTTTTGTCTTTAGCTCTGCTCCAGCTCGTGATATTCCTCTTGATAAGATTGCTGCTGTGGTTAATAACGATGTTGTTATGCTCAGTGAAGTGTTGCAAACTGCTCGTAAAATTAAAGAGTCTGGGAGTACTCAATTATCTGATAGAGAACTGATAAAAAAAGTTTTGGAAAAAATGGTTCTGGAAAAAATTCAGGTGCAAAAAGCTAAAGAAATAGGGATTAAAATTGATAATGTTGCGCTCAATGAAGCCATGAGGCGAATTGCGAATCAAAACAAACTTAATCTTGAGCAATTCAGGGTTGCACTAAAAGGTGAGGGCTTAAACTATAGAGACTTCAGGGAGAGTATTCGTGAAAAACTGTATATTGATACACTCAAAAAACGTCAACAAGGAAGAAAGAAAAAAATCTCTGAGAATGAAATAGATAGTTTAATTCAAGCAGAAAGTTTAACGCTTAATAAAGATGTTCAATATCATCTTGTTGATATTCTATTTCCTGCTCCGAATGGAATTTCAGTGAAACAGTTTAATTTACGTTTCAAGCAAGCACAAAACCTTAGAAAGAAACTTTTCTCAAAATCTGATAAGTTATCTCAGGTAATAATTGCTAAAGTAGGTGCTAGCAAAGAGGACTTGGGTTGGAAAAGTAGTCAATCACTGAGCCCAGTATTTTTACGCACTTTGAGTTTAATGGGTGAGGGTGAGCTTTCAAATGTGATAAGAGATGCACGTGGCTTTCATATTTTAAAACTGATTGAACAGCGCGGCGGCAAAAGAAAAATAGTCCAGCAAGCACAGGTAAGACATATTCTTGTTTCAAACAAAATACCTAATGCAAAACTTAAAGCAACTCAAATACGCAATAAGATTCTAGCAGGTGCTAGTTTTGCAAAATTAGCACGAACTAATTCAGCCGATAAGGGTAGTGCTGCAAATGGAGGAGATCTTGGAATGACTGATCCTGCTGCTTTTGTCCCACCTTTTGCTAATGCAGTTAGAACTCTTCCGTTAAACACATTAAGTCAACCGATTAAAACGCGCTTTGGCTGGCATCTTATTGAAGTATTAGAACGTAAAACAACTGATCAGACTCGTGAGGCGTTAAAGCTTCAGGCTCAATCTCTTATTTCAGAAAAAAATCAGTCAGAGGAGTATAAAAATTGGTTGCAAGGTCTAATGGATGAAGCTTTTATTGAATACCGTTTATAAAGTATTTTATAATAGGCAGCCACACATAGATAAGCGTACATAGAATAATAAAAAGCGAGTAATGATATAATGACAATGATTCCACGCCTAGCAATAACGCCAGGCGAACCCGCAGGTATTGGTCCAGATTTAATTTTGCAATTATCAACTAGCCCTGAAAATGCTGAGCTTATAGTTGTAGCCGATAAGAATACGATGCAAGAGCGTGCCAATCTGCTTAATATTCCCGTACATTTCAGTGTTTATGATAATAACGCAATAGCTTCGGTAAACGCTCCTGGTGAAATAAAAATTATCGACATAAAATGCCAAGAGCCTGTAAAAGTCGGTCAGTTAAATGCGGCTAATTCTCACTATGTGCTAGAAACACTCACTCGTGCTACAAAGGGTTGTCTCTCTCAAGAATTTGATGCCATTGTTACAGCGCCATTGCACAAAGGTATTATTAATGAGACTGGGGTTGCATTTACAGGACATACTGAATTTCTTGCTGAATTAACGCAGGCGAAGCTTCCTGTTATGATGCTTACCGCAGATTCCTTACGTGTTGCGTTAGCGACTACTCATTTGCCTTTGAAGGATGTGAGTGACGCTATAACTAAAGATTCTCTAAAGCAGGTCATCACCATCTTACACCAAGATTTAGTATTGAAATTTGGCATCGAGTCACCACATATTCTCATCTGTGGGCTAAATCCACATGCAGGTGAGGGAGGACATTTAGGACGTGAAGAAATTGAGACTATTGAGCCAGTTATCAATGAATTAAAAAATTCAGGAATGAATCTTTCAGGTCCTTTACCAGCAGATACCTTATTTACTCCAAAGTATTTAGAAACAGCAGACGCTGTGCTGGCGATGTATCATGACCAAGGTTTACCTGTACTCAAGCATGTAGGATTTGGACACGCAATAAATGTAACACTGGGTTTGCCCATTATTCGTACTTCTGTTGATCATGGCACAGCACTTGATTTGGCAGGCACGGGCAAAGCACTAACAGGTAGCTTAATAGCTGCCATCAAAACAGCAATAGAAATGGTAGAGAAGAAACAATGAACACAAATAATATAAAAAGTATTCGCCCCGCTATGTTAATCGGTTTTTTAATTTCAGTAGCAATGATGGCTACGGCATTTTTTTTCCAGTATGTATTATATTTAGAGCCATGCCCTTTATGTAGTGTGCAACGCTTGGTTGTTATTGCCTTTGGTGTTGTCTTTCTTATCGGTTTTATACAAGGACCGAAGGGCTGGGGAAGAAGAATCTATGGTCTACTCTTAACACTAATCAGTATTGCAGGTTTAGTGATAGCAGGAAGGCATACTTGGTTGCAACACTTGCCCAAGGAAAAAGTACCTGAATGTGGTCCTGGCTTAGATTACTGGATGAAAAACCTTCCTACAAATGATGTTATTCAAAAAATCTTTGAAGGTTCTGGTGAATGTGCAGATATTGTTTGGTCATTCCTTGGTCTTAGTATTCCTGAATGGAGTCTTATCGCTTTTGTATTTTTCTTAGCTTATAGTCTTAAATTATTGTTTTTAGGGCGTTAATAAAAAAGTTGTAAAAAAAGGGGGGGATGGGTTCAGGATAATTTAAGGTAGTGGTTGTGCGTGGTTTATAAGTAATGAGCACTTCTAAGATAGAAATATGACCCTATTAAATATAACCATATTTCTTAGCATAACGAATTAACCCAGCCATTGAGTGTGTATCGAGCTTACGATAAATATTACCACGATGGCACTCAACTGTTCTTACGCTAATCGAAAGTTTTTCAGCAATATGTTTATTATTTAAGCCATTCAGTAATTCAACTAAGATTGCTTGTTCGCGACCAGTGAGTTTTACTGAGAATTTATTTTCATTGCTTAAAACGTCTATTGCCGTTGAGCAAAAATGAGTTTCTCCCTTATAGATTGCGCGTACCGCATTGATCATTTCATGCGCTGGTTGATCTTTAAGAATATAACCTTTTGCACCCGAGTCGATGGCATTTTGCATGTATTCGCGATTATCGTGCATAGTTAGTATTAGCACTTTAATATCAGGGTGGCTGCGAGAAAGTAAGCGAGTCGCTTCAAGCCCGTTAATATAAGGCATACTAATATCAGCAATGATTACATCGGGTTGTAGTGTTTCGGCTTTGTCGAGTAATTCACGACCATTATTAGCGACACCGACGACGTTAATATCTTCTATTTCTTCAAAACGGGTGCGAATACCATCTTGCACCAATGGATGATCATCTGCGAGTATTACATTAATTGCTTGGATAGTTGCTTCTGTGGTAATTGGATTTTGTATATCGTTCATAGCGGTATTCTTACATTGACGCTGGTGCCAGTATCAGTTGATGAATTTACAGTCATAGTTCCTTCAAGTAGCTCTATTCTATCGCGCATATTTCTTAAACCCAAACCACGATCAGGATTGGTTCTATCTAATGTTGATTCATCAAAGCCAATACCATCGTTGCTTAAATTGAGGCTCACTCTTTTATGTTTCTTTTCAATTTTGAGAATAACATGTTTGGCAGATAGTGCATGTTTTTCGATATTGGTTAGTGCTTCTTGAACGATGCGGTAGAAGGCTGTTTCAATTTCTTGTGGAAGGCGTGTGTCGGTACAGTTATTAGTAAGTTTAAAGTGAATACTGGTGCGTTCTGAAAAATCATTGCATAAGCTTTCTAATGCGGCATTTAGCCCTAGATCATCAAGTAGGCTAGGGCGCAAGTCTCGTGAAATACGTCTTACTTCTTGCATGGTGCTATTGAGAATATCACTAGCATCCTTGATTGTATTAAGTACAATTTCAACATCATTTTGATCATTTAATTTTTGTAATTTATTGGTGCTGGTGTCCAGTTTGTATCTTACAGAAATCAAAAGTTGATTAATGCCATCATGTAATTCACGCGAAACGCGCTTGCGTTCGTCTTCTTGAAAGTTTACCGTTTTATGGGTGAGATCACGCATTTTTTGTGTAGCAAGTTTGCTCTCGGAAAGATTGATCAGAAACCCCGTTAATGCAGTTAGCAAAATTGCTGCAATTGCTATTATTGCGGTGAGTAGTAGTGTATTGCTTGAGGTATCTTTCGCTTTGGTTTTGATGCTTGCAACACCACTTTCTATATCATCAATATAAAGTCCTGTGCCTATCATCCATTGCCATTTTTCAAGTGCTATAGAGTAGCCTAGTTTTTCTACAGATTTTCCAGCTGAGGGTTTGTCCCACAAATAATGCGTGTAGCCACCCCCATTTTTGGCCTTTTGGATAAGTTCTTGAATTAAGTATTTGCCATTTTTATCTTGAAAATTAAAGAGGTTTTTGCCTTCCAATTGTGGTTTACGCGGATGAGCGATATTAATGCCATTGTAGTCATATACAAAAAAGTAACCGTCTTCACCAAACTCCATACTTTTAAGTGTGTCATAAACTTCTTGTTGTGCATGTTTTTTATCAACATAAGGGCTTTCATAGGTGCTTTTGATGGCCGAATAGGCTAGCTCCATATAATTGCGTAGCTCCACCTTTTTTGAGGCTAATAGCTCATTTTCAAAGGCATTTGCCTGAGTGGTGGTGAGTTGTTGAGTCTGCTGAATGGTGACAATGGAAATAATTGCAATTGCAATTATCAATGGAATTAAAGTCAGTAATGTAATCTTGGTTTTGTAAGGCAATCGTCGATAGAGGGAGAACATGCATTATTTTCCTAATCAAGCCGATGTAGTAATAGCAAAAAAGAAGCACAAAGCCTGACTACAATTAAAAACTCTGTTGTTCCTTGTGATTATCTGAGTTATAAAAAAATACAAAAAAAGGGGGGGATGGGTAGCTACCCATCCCCCCCTTTTTTTAGATATTTTAAGCTGTATCCGCATTGATCTCAGGGACTCAGGTTTAATTGCGAACAACAAACTTACTTAATAAGCCACTTTTGCCAATAGCATAGATCGAATTGCCATCAACTTCAGGTTCTACAGAGTAACCAGCACTATCACCTTTATTTCTGGAAACAAATTTCCCAGTGCTAGTGTTAATCCAATGGATATTACCTTTTTTATCAGCAACAACAATCAAAGAAGAGCCAACTAGAGCGGGTAATGTGGGTTCATAGCGTTGTAGGTCATCTATGCTCCAGACGGGGTTACCTGTTTGTGCTTGTAATTTCCAAATGTTACCTTTGTCATCACTGCTATATAAGCCTTGAGGGTTTCCAGTAATACCTGTCGATGTGGAGAATTTTTTTGACCAAGCGATAGTACCACTTGCTAGGTCAATGCCATCAGCACTACCATTTAATGAGGCGGCAAATAGTGCATTACCAAGTTGTTTGATTTTGCCATCAACATCAACTAGTCGCTCTAGTTCAGTACGACCTCTTGGTAGTGCTAGAGTAACTTCCCAAGCGGGTTTGCCAGTTTGTAATTGATAAGCGGCAACCTTGCCATTATCAAAACCAGAGATAACAAGCGGACCAACAATGACAGGTACACTTGCGCCCATGAGTGTTAAAACAGGTGTGCGTTGTGAGCGTTGCCAGATTAGTTCACCCGTGCTACTTGTAAGACCGTGAAGTTTACCATCAATACTACGAAAGGCTACGCGACCATCTTTTTCTGGTGAAACAGCAAGAACCTGACTGCTTAATCTTTCTATCCACTGGATTTTTCCTGTATTGGCATTGATCGAAATTGCATTACCATTGCTTGTGCCGAGGTAAATACTAGGAGTATCAACATAAGAGCCATTAATACCTGCACTGATTTGTTCACCAATATTGGTTTTCCAGAGTAGTTTTCCACTATCTTTTTGCCATGCGCTAACAGTTGTTGCTCCTGCAACATAAACAGCTTTATCACTAATGAATGGGTGTACTTTGTTTTCACCCATTGCACTTCCTGTTTTGGCCTGCCAAACAGCTACTGTATTTTTGCTTGAAACAATTTTTTTGAGTGGCTTTAAGGGGATTGCTCGAACTGTTTTGTTACCAAAAACTTGTTGACTACATCCAGTCAAGATAAAAATTAGACTGACGAAGAAAAGCGCACCAGTGTATTTTTTCACAAGTTAAGCCCCGGTTTTAGGGTTGTCACCCAAATCATCACGTTTTAGTTTTAGAGCTTCTATATTTTGACCACCAGAGCTAAGAATAGCTTCATCATAGGCTTTACGCGCTTTAGCATAGTCTTTTTTTGCATAAAGAATATCACCCTTGAGTTCAGTAACAAGTGATTCATACGCATCTGGCATTTTGTCATTCAGAATGCTATTAGCTTCATCTAGTTTACCCGTTGTTATAAGGGTGCGAGCTAAACGAATTTTGGCAATATCAGCAATATTATTCTGACCACTTTTTGCCGCTGTGCGTAGTTGTTCGATACAAAAATCGGTTTTATTTGCTTCACAAGCCGCTTTAGCAGCACTTAGTGCCGCAAGTGAGGCATACGCAGTACTACTATAATCTTCATTTAAGGTTTTAAGTATTTTTATTGAATCAGTTTCAGGCTTATTAATTTGAGAAAAAAGCTTAGATGCACCTTCTGCTTGATCAAGCTGGTGTTTTTGCCATTGTTGCCAGCCAAACATGCCGCCAATTGCTAGTACTATACCAGCTACTACAGATGTTCCGTTGGCTTTCCACCAAGCTTTTAGTTCTTCTGCTTTTTCTTCATCAGATTTGAGGGTCGTGTCTACCATTTTAATTGTTACTCTTAATTTATTGTTGATCTATATTTTTTGTGACTATCCTGAATCCGTATTAGCCTCATGGATGTAGGATTATATCAGAATTATACATTCAATAATCTAAATCTAAAACTGTGCTTATAAACTCATTAAGTTCGGTTTGAGATATTGACTGCTGTTCTGATATGGCAAGTTTATTGCGTAAAGGCTTTATTGTGATATTTCCTTCGTCAACCTCGTTTTCACCCAATATTAAGGCATAGTCAGCTCTTGAGTTGTCGGCTCGTTTTAGTTGAGTTTTAAAGCTACCAGCACCACCATTGCTTAATAAACGCAAAGAAGGAATAGTATTTCTTAGAGATTCAGCCAGCGTTACGCCTGTGAGTTCGGCATCTTTTCCTGCCATTACTAAGTAAAAATGAGGGTTATTGTTTGACTGATCTAATCCTTGTTCTTCCACAAGTAATTGCAAACGATCAAGTCCGATACCAAAGCCACATGCGGGTGTTTCTCTGCCGCCTAATTGTTTGACGAGACCATCATAACGACCACCCGCACAGATTGTTCCTTGAGCGCCTAAATCATCAGTTATCCATTCAAATACGGTACGGTTATAGTAGTCTATCCCACGAACAAGACGTGAATTAACTTGATAGGCTATTCCCATCTTATCAAGGCGTTGCTTTAATTCTTCAAAATGATTTTTTGATTCTTCATCTAAATAATCGAGTAGGTCTGGTGCATTGCTTACCAGCTCTTTCATTTTGGGGTTTTTAGTATCAAGAATACGCAGTGGATTTTTATGTAGCCTACGTTGAGAATCTTCATCAAGTTGATCATGGTGAGCACTGAAGTATTCAATTAAAACCTCACGATAGCTCTGTCGTGCTTCATTGCTACCGAGTGAGTTGATTTCAAGGTGTACGTTTTTAAAGCCGAGTAGCTTCCAGAAGCGAGCAGCAATAGCAATGACTTCGGCATCAATATCTGGAGTGGCAATTCCATAAGTTTCAATGCCTGCTTGATAAAAACCTCGGTATCTACCTTTTTGAGGACGCTCATGACGAAACATAGGGCCGATGTACCAGATGCGCTGTTGTTTGTTATGTAGTAGCCCGTGTTGCATCCCCGCACGTACACATCCAGCAGTGCCTTCTGGGCGCAGTGTTAGGCTATCCCCATTGCGATCTTCGAAGCTATACATTTCTTTTTCAATAATATCGGTGGCATCACCAATTGAACGCTTGAAAAGCTCTGTTGGTTCAATAATTGGAGTGCGTAACTCTTTGTAGCCGTAGCTATTAAAGAGCTTTCTTGCAGTATCTTCGATGAATTGCCATGATGATGATTGATCAGGGAGTATGTCACGCATTCCTCGGACAGACTGAAGGTTTTTAGCCATTTTATAAACTCGCTATTATTCTAGTGTGAATTTGGCGACACTACCTTTGATATAACTACTTATATCAACAGCTTGGTCATCAACAAAAAGTGATAAGCCTTGTGCGTTACCGACTCTAAAATGTAGTGGTTTTACAAGGTCAAGGTCTTTTGATCCACCTGCGGCATTTAATCCTTCAAAGACAGTTTTATTAGTACCATCTTTAATTTTCATCCAGACTTCCATATTAAAAATTAATTTTATGTGAATTTTATCGTTTACATTTTCAGAAGTTGTTTTATTTGCTTCAGCGATTTGCGCATTAGTTTGGGAAGATTCCTGCTGGCTTGTGCTTTCTGGTTTAGTGCTCTTTTCATCAGTTTGACTATTGTTTTTATTTGCTTGGTTTTCGTTAGTTATTTGTGATGATTTTTCACTTGAGCTATCGCTAGAATTATTTTCAGTTGAGGTGCTAGATTTTTCATCGCCTGTTAAGAGTGTCGGTATAGGCATTGCACTCATTAAATCCTGATTATTAGGATTCTCTTGCTGGCGTGTTTGATCTGAAAAACTATTCCAAGTATTTGTGATCCATTTATTAACGGCGGGAATCATAGATATACCAGCAATAAAGGCGAGAAGTAAAGAGAGTAATAATAATTGCCCCATGACAGGTGATATTTTTCTTTGTGAGTCAGTCAGTATGGTAGGTTTTGCTTTAAAGTGATAATCAAGATCGGATGGGTCAGCACCACGTAATGATTCATAAGCATTGATTATATCGGTCGAATCTTTGTCAGCTAACTTGGCATAGTTGCGTAAGTATCCACGCACATAAGGAGGCTCAGGAAGACTCTGGAACTTTTCATTCTCAAGATTTTCTAGTATTTCATCTGATAAACACAAAGCTTCTGCCATTTGTGCTAGAGAGTACCCAGCTATTTCACGATATTCACGTAATAATGTACCAAGATTGGATTCATTTGTGATTTCTTTGTTGTCGATTTTCTCTTTTGCCATGCTGACTATTATACCTTAAAATAATTTACTGATTTGTATTGCTTCTTTACTTTCTGGGAATAATCTAAGTAATGTTGTTTTGCACCGATTTGCCTTGCTATTATCCTGCATTTTTTTATTGATTACCGCACATAACTGTAGAGCTTCTGGTGATGATTTTCCAACTTTTTCATAACGAAACATAAATGCTTGAGCTTTTGGATAGATTCTACGGTCATTATAGAGTCTAGCCATTTCTAGTAAAGCCTTAGGAAAAGAATGTTTCTTTTTTAAAGCTTGACGGAAATATCTTTCTGCTTGAACGTGGTTATTGACTTTTCTCAAACAAATCCCAGCATTAGTGTAAGCGAATTCTGGCGTTTCATAAAGAGGATCTTTTATTGCAACTGAGAATTGCTTAATAGCAGCGTTAGGCTTATTCCTTTCGCAAAGAAAAGAGCCATAGTTATTGCGTAATTCTGAGTCTTTGGGATCAAGTTTTATAGCTTTTGAAAAATATTTAGAGGCTTTAGTATTATTTCCTAGCTTTACTTGCAAAAGAGCAAAGTAGTGATTGGATTTTACTGACTCAGGGTTTTGTTCTATTGCTTTCATGAGTTTTTCATTAGCAAGTTTGAGTCGGTTTTTTTGAAGGTAACGAATACCTAATTCTGCATTATAATTTGATGCTTCTTCTGTTCTTACCTGACCAGAGCAAGCTACAAGCCCTGAAAGTGATAAGGTTAAAATCAAATAGAATTTGAGACTTTTATTAGAGATATTGTTTATTAGTGAGTGCTTGGAATGTATTATTTTTTTCATTGGTATTCCTCCGAATTCAATTTTTTTAGTACGTGATAATTTTTTATTCTTTCTTTTCAATATTTTTTCTTTTTGTATTCTAACTTAATAAGCTGATTCTTTTCTTTTTTTGTGATGATTTGTTGAGAGTTTTATCCTGTTGAGGACTCTTTACTCCGTTGAGGACTCTATCCGCGCAAAGTGTATGTCTCGACGACTTTTATCATTAATTTTTCCTGCTAGTTGACCACAGGCCGCATCAATGTCTTCTCCTCTGGTCTTTCGGGTAATAACAACTAAGCCCGCATTTACCAAGATATCTCTGAACCGATGTATTCTATTGTTTGAAGAACGTTGATAACGGGTTTCAGGAAACGGGTTAAATGGTATCAAATTCACCTTCACAGGTACATCCTTTAATACATTAACTAGCTCATGTGCATTCTGGTCAGAGTCATTTATACCATTTAGCATGACATATTCAATGGTAATCCGCTCTCTGGCGGCTTTTCCGACCATATAGCGTTGGCAACTAGCGATAAGTTGTTCGATAGGATATTTTTTATTTACGGGGACTAGTTGATCTCTAAGAGCATTATTAGGTGCATGTAGTGATATTGCCAGGCTAACTTCTACTTTTTCTCTTAATCGATCCAGAGCTGGGACAACGCCAGAAGTGCTAAGTGTCACTCGACGTTTACTTAATCCATAGGCATTGTCATCCAGCATTAAAGTCATGGCATCAACGACATTGTCAAAGTTTAATAGAGGTTCGCCCATACCCATCATAACAACGTTGCTAATAACCCGTTCAGATTCTGGGTTAGGTTGAAGTAATTTTTTAGCGAGCCATAATTGACCAATAATTTCAGCTACGGTTAAATTACGATTAAATCCCTGTCTAGCTGTAGAACAAAAAGTACAGTCTAAAGCACAGCCTACCTGCGAGGACACACATAAGGTGCCTCGATCATCTTCTGGGATAAAAACAGTTTCTATACAGTTTCCATCGGGTAAACGTAATAGCCACTTGCGAGTCCCATCGCTGGATTGATCATCTATTGCAATTTCAAGAGGTCGAATTTCTGCAATCGTTTCTAATTCTGCTCTTAGGGTTTTGCTGACATTCGTCATTTCTGAAAATTTATCAACACCGTGCTGGTGAATCCATTTAATAATTTGTGTCGCACGAAAAGGCTTATCTCCACGCTCGAGGAAGAAAGCCTTTAATTTTTCTGATGTGAAATCCAGAAGGTTAATTTTTTCAGAATTATTCATGCAGTTTTTTTTATCTTGTACGAGGACAGATTTCATCTTCAGTGAAGAAATAGTCACTTTCTATTTTAGCATTTTCTGTGCTGTCCGATCCATGAACTGCATTTTCATCAATACTTTGAGCAAAATCAGCACGAATAGTTCCTTTATCTGCTTCTGCCGGATTAGTGGCTCCCATTAACTCACGGTTTCTACTGACCGCATTTTCTCCTTCAAGTAATTGAATCATAACAGGACCAGAAGTCATAAATTCCACAAGGTCATTAAAGAAAGGACGATCTTTATGAATGGCATAAAAGCCTTCAGCATCGGCTTTAGAGAGATGCTTCATTTTAGAGGCAATAATGGTTAAGCCTCCTTTTTCAAAACGTGAATAAATTTCACCGATTACATTTTTAGCAACAGCATCAGGTTTAATAATTGAAATTGTGCGTTCAATAGTCATAATAATAGACTCCATAATAAAAATAATAATAATGACAGTATTATAACCGTCATAGCTTAAGAAAATGCGCTATTCTACGCATTTATTATCAGAACGCAATGAAGGTTATTTTTTTATGAATCAAGAAGAACTTAATGCTGAGTTTCGCAAAATAGCAGACTCTTTTATTGATGTTGCTAACAAACACTGTGATCAAGTTGAAAACACTAAAGTTGCTTCGGCTCAATTATTCGCTACTGCTCGTTTTAGTGCCTTTGTCGTTGCTTCACGCTCTAAAAACTTACAGGATTATGAGAGTGAAATTGATAATGCTGTCAATTTTTTCAGTGAAGAATTTAAAAAAATGCTTGCTGAAAACTTAGAGGAGTACAAACAGGTATTTGCAAAACGACAGCAAGAAGCTCCCAAGTATGAACATCTGATGAAAGGGCATTGAAATACAAACATGATAGTTTTATGATTGTTTTATGATGACAGATGATCAAAAAATATTACTTATAACAACTGCTGAAGACTTCAATGCTTTGAGATCTGATTGGCAGATACTTAATAATAACTCAAAAAAAGGAAATATTTTTACCTCATGGGAATGGCTATATACTTGGTGGGAGGTTTATCAAAGTGATGGCAAACGTCAACTTTATATCATCGCATGTAAAGATAAGAATAATAAATTAATAGGACTAGCCCCCTTTCAAATCAGCCATAATCCCAAGAAATACTTTCCCTGTTCTAAGCAATTGATTATGTTGGGAACAGGAGAAACTGATGGAAGTTTTGTATTTGGAGAGTATATGGATTTACT
Source organism: Thiotrichaceae bacterium (assembly GCA_026988295.1). Classification (GTDB taxonomy): domain Bacteria; phylum Pseudomonadota; class Gammaproteobacteria; order Thiotrichales; family Thiotrichaceae; genus Cocleimonas. The sequence continues at coordinate 20,721 of JALSLM010000232.1, read as the reverse complement.
TATTTCTCCAGGGCATGAAGAATCTGTTTTAAAATTACTATCAGAGTATCTCTATACACATCGTGATTTATGGGATGGGATTAAATTTCATCAGATATTGTCAGGTTCGGAAGCTTCAAAATTATTTACGCAAGATAAAGAGCAGGAGACTGTATTTATACAAACAATTCAGGCTCATGGATTTCGTACTATCATTGAACTCCCTGACACCTATCAAGCCTATTTAATGACACTACGCAAAAAGATGCGTAATAATATTACTCGTGTTTTTTCACGGCTTGAGCGGGAGCAAAAGTATACTATAGAAGAGGTCAATTCTATTGAAGAGCTAGATGATGCAATTAGCCTTCTTGCAGAATTGAATCGTACACGGCGTGGCGATATGAATCTTGGGAGTTCTTTTGAGCAAGTTAATTTTGAAAAGTATCATCATAAGCTTGCGCAACGATTATTTGTTCTTAATGATCCAGATAGTATATTTTCTTTAAGGATAATGCGTTTTGCAGAAAAGCCGGTTGCCATTCTTTATTCTTTTATTGATGGTGATACACTTCATGCCTATCAAAGTGGTTTTGAAAAGGAAAATGGTCAGCGTTATTCACTGCTAACAACCATGCTAACCCAAGAAATATCCCAGAGTATTAATAATAAAAAGCTTAAGTTTTTCAACTTTATGTATGCTGATGATGAATCAACTTATAAGCATCGTTATGCTGGTATAACAGAAAAAGTCTATGATATTTCATATGAGCATAATAATTTGAAAGGTAGGCTTTACCTCTTTTTACATGGAACGGTTAAGCCTTTAGTGAAAAGATTGCTAAAGCGGACTGAGAAATAGATACGATATTTATCCTGAATCCGTGAGCCCACTACGGCACAGAGCATAAGCTATTGATTCATCACGGGGTTAAAAAATACCCGCTTAACCTAAGGGTGAAGCTAAGATTTTTTAAATCCCGTGCTAAACCAATATCTTATCCCCTGCTATCCGCATTGGACTCACGGATTCAGGTTTATTTTTACTCCTATTTTCATTTATCCCATAGTAGCCTCACGGATTCAGGAATATCTGAAAAAAGGGGGGGATGGGTATGTACAGGGATTCGGTTTATAATATAGTTGTGCCTGAATCCTCATCTAGGAAGATATTGGCAATAGTCTGACCAGTGAGGCTCACATGACCTTTTTGTCGAGTTTCTCTATCACGACTAAAATCAAAACTATAGGTTCGTTCTAGTGTTAGTCTGCCAGTTTTTTTGCGCACAAAACTAATTTTCTCTAGTGATGCAGTTTGATCGAGCAGTTGTGCACCAATTTGCTTACAAGCCGTAGCTGATGCATTCATGGCAATCTCCTTTACACGGATTGAGTTCAGCCAGAACCAAGCAAGGAACGCTAAAAAAAGTATGATTATTATGCTAGCCATTGGTAATATACAATAGTATCTAAATTTGAAAAAACAATATGCTTCCTAAACTACAAACCTTAGAAGACATTATTCGCCAAGTTGCGAAAGAAGAAATTCTGACACGTTTTAATCGTGTTGGCTATGAAATTAAAGATGATGGTAGTCTTTTAACAGAAGCCGATTTATCCGCAGATAAACGAATTTGTGATGCTTTGGCTGAATTATACCCTGAAATAGCTTTTCTTAGTGAAGAAATGGAAGTCTTTGAGCAGGAAGAGTTACTTAATAATTCTGAAAAACTTTGGTGTCTTGATCCGCTGGACGGCACTAGCAATTTTGCGGCAGGGATTCCACTATTTGCAACATCATTGGCTTTATTTATAAATGGAGAAGTACAAATAGGTATTACTTATGATCCGATTCGTGATGAAATGTTTAGTGCAATAAAAGGGCAGGGGGCTTGGCTTAATGCGAAGTCATTAGTTTGTCATAGTAGTGAATTTGCGCTTAATAAAACTATTGCCATCGTTGATTTTAAACGACTGCAACCAGAGTTAGTGCAACGCTTATTAAATAACGCACCGTATAAGTCGCAACGCAATTTGGGGAGCTGTGTATTAGAATGGGCATGGATGGCGGCGAACCGTGGGCATTTATATTTACATGGCGGCATGAAGCTCTGGGATCTTGCCGCAGGGAGTTTGATATTGAGTGAAGCAGGTGGTTATTCTTGTACATTAGAGGGAGAGGAAGTTTTTAGAGCAGCTATGAAACCGCGTTCTGTTTTAATATCACCTGATAAGAATCTATTTGAAGCTTGGAAGCTATTTTTAATGGAAAAAAAGAACTAAAAGAGAGCTAAAAATGGATAAAAAAATATTAAAGAAGAAATTGACCGCAGATGAATACCGTATAACTCAGGAAGGTGGTACAGAACCCGCTTTTTCAGGAAAGTATTACCAAAACAAGGATTCAGGGGTTTACCATTGTATTTGCTGTGAAGCACCTTTGTTTTCCTCAGAAGAAAAATATGATTCAGGGAGTGGTTGGCCGAGCTATTGGCAGCCTGTGAATAAATATGCAGTGACTGAAATTAGTGATAATAGTCATGGTATGACCCGTGTTGAAATACAATGTGCCAATTGTAATGCACATTTAGGGCATGTATTTCCTGATGGTCCACAACCTACGGGACTACGTTACTGTATTAATTCTGCCTCACTAAATTTCCATTCGTAGAATGTAATGTGTCCTATATTGTAATGACCTCACGGATTGAGGTTTATGCTTTAATTAATAAATTCTAGGTAGCAATGAAAACAATATTCTGGGGAGTCTTTCTACTTCTAACTTTTTTGGTAACTTTGCCTGCAAACTGGTGGGTGCTATCAAAATCTGATTTTTTCTATTCAACTTTGTATGACAATATTGGAATTGCTGAACATATAGCTCAGTATGCTCCGAAAAACCAACGAGAACGGATGGATTTTGAAAGTACATCAAAAGCGGAACGAGTCGAACTATTTCATGGCATTGTTAAAGCAATTAATCAACATGGAAAAGGCTTAAAAAAACTTTTTTATAGTGATACTAATAATCAACTTCAGCCGTTACTTACTCTAGCAGAAGTTATTCATCTTCAGGATGTGGCCAATTTATTAGATAAGCTGAAAATATTGGTTCTTGGTCTTATTTCAATGTGGTTAGTTATTGTTACTTACTTACGGGTAAAAAGAATTACTTTGCCTACAGCAAAAAAACTATTTATTAATGCTTCTCTTGTTGTTGCTGTTTTATTAGGTGTGCTAATAATAATTGGTCCTGTAAAGGTTTTTAATCAGCTTCATATCTGGGTTTTTCCTGATAACCACCAATGGTTTTTCTATTATGAAGAATCACTTATGAGCACCATGATGAAAGCACCTGATTTATTCGCGTATATCGCAGGTATTTGGGGAATGCTATCTGTTATTTTAACAATAATACTCTTTTTTCTCTTGAAGCTTAATTTAGGAAGTCACAAAGGTAATTGCAGGACAAATTTGTAGATACCCATCCCCCCTCTTTTTTACACTTTTTAAGGAAATCCTGATTAAGTCAATTAGAATTTAGCGCAGAAAAATCTGTCGCTATTTTTCATGAAGCTAAAAATAATTGGACTTGATCAGGGTTTCCTTAAGGAAGATCTGATTAAGTCGATTAGAGTTTAGAGCAGAAAAATCTAAGATCACATCATATCGTGATTAATTCTATCAATAATTTCTAGAGGTTTTTCAGCTTGAGTAATTGGTCGTCCAACGACAATATAGCTGACCCCCGCTTTATTTGCTTCGTAGGGAGTCATTAAGCGTTTTTGATCCCCTGCCTCTATGCCCTTTGGACGGATTCCTGGAGTTACCAGTAAAAAATCACTGACTATTTCCTCTCTTAGCAGCTTGGCTTCCAGAGCTGAGCAGACTACACCATCTAAGGCTGATTCTTTAGTGAGTTGTGCTAGGTGTTTTACTTGATCTTCTGGCTTAATAGAGATATTGATTCGTTTTAATTGTGAGTGATCCATTGAGGTTAAAACAGTTACAGCAATGAGTTTTGAGGATGAATTGCAGTCAATTAATGCTTGTTTTGCTGCTTTCATCATAATATCACCTCCACTGGCATGAACATTCATCATCCAAACTCCTAAGTTTGATGCTGTTTGGCAGGCAGCTGCTACAGTGTTGGGTATATCATGAAACTTGAGGTCTAGAAATATATCGTAACCCATGTCAACTAGTTGTCTGACAAAATCAGGGCCGGCTGTAACAAAGAGTTCAAAACCAACTTTTAATTTACAGCTATGTGGGGATAGTGGTTTTACAAAATTTAAAGCCTGTTCGGCACTCGGAAAATCCAGTGCAATGATTAATTTACTAGACATTTCTGCATCCTGTTTGTTTATATGTGATCAATTGTATCCCAATGATGACAAGCAGGACAGCGCCATAAAAAATCATGCATTTTATAACCACAGTGCATACAGCGAAACGTAGGCGTATCCTTTAAGTAGTTTTTTAAAGATGTATTAATGAGGCTTAAACTTTCTTGGGAATTAATATCACCTAAGTTTTGTTTTAAGTATTCTGATGCGCTCTGAATTGATTCTACTGATATTTTTCTTGATGATAATTCATCGCGGATAAGTTTGTTAAGTTCTGAGCTTGTATCATTATTTTTAACTGCCAGTAATAGTATATGTTCAAATATGGTGGAGTCTTTATTTTTCTTGAAAAGCTTGAGTAGGGTATTTTGTAAAGCTTGAATTCCTGTAACTTTTTTTGCAGAATCTTCAATTTTTGTAAATAACATGCTGAGTAAGCGGCTATCTTGCTTGATTGCAGTTAAATAGTTATTTAGAGCTTTTTGATGCTCTTGTTGATGATATGCAATATCACCAGCAAGACACATTAATCGTGTAGATTTTTTATGTATTTTTTTTGCTTTATTCATTAATAAATCAACTTCATGCAGTGCGCCTCTATCCAGTGCCTCATCAGCCAGCTCACAGTAGTAATGTGCAATCAGTGATTTTTCATTAGTTTGGTTTTCTGTTGTGCCTTTGTCTAATAGTTTGTTAGAACAATTGCTTGTTTCTATGGCTTTTTCCCACTCTTTCGTTTGTTCATAAATTGTCCGTAATGAGCTACAAACAGTCGTCTTCTGAATGTTTTTACTTAAGTTATTGTCATTTAGCAACTCTTGAAAGACGCTTTCTGCTCTGTCTAACATTCCAGCAGCAAAAAAGTCCTGACCTAATGAGAACATTGCCTTCTGCTTTTGCTTTTGTTTTATATTTGGGCGCGCAATTAGATTTTGATGAACTCGTAATGCTCGGTCTACTTCGCCACGATTACGGAATAAATTACCTAATAATTGATAGGTTTCAGCGGTATATTCATCAATATCTGGATAGTTTAAAAAGACCTCAAGTGCTTTATCTGGTTCTTCATTTAAGAGGTAATTAACCCCTTTAACAAAGTGTCCAGATAGCTCTCTTTGCTTTTTCTGATTATTACTATATCTATTTCGTGCTGTCTTCCAGCCAGAGTAGAATGCAAAAGGAAGCAATAAAAATAATATTTCTATCATTTGAGAGCTAAATAAAAGCTAAGAGGCAGTCTGAGAATTAAGAACTTACTGCGGATTTTACGCGCACTATAACTCAAGATTATTAAAACCATTAAATAAAATAACTATTGCCTCTTTTTATTTTAATCCTGAATGGGGTGTAGTTCTTTAGAGGCGTTTACTCGTTCACGCAATTCCTTGCCTGGTTTAAAATGTGGAACATATTTTGAAGATAAAAGAACTTTTTCACCTGTTTTTGGGTTTCGACCGCTCCGTGCTGCGCGATGATGCAAAGAAAAGCTACCAAAGCCACGAATTTCTATTCTTTCTCCATTTGCTAGTGTGTCACTCATCTGTTCAAGTAAAATTTTTATTGATAGTTCTATATCTTTACTGCTTAAGTGACTTTGCTTGCGTGAAAGAATATTTATTATTTCTGATTTAGTCATACCTTTTTCTCCCTGAATTCTAGTACGGTTACGTTAATTTTACCTTTATTTGTAATAAAATAATAGTATAGAATCTTGAATAAATAACTGAAAATAAATAAAAAAAGCCGGAAATAAATACTATTTCCGGCTTTTTTAGCTAGGAGGCTGTCCGAGAACTAAGAATTGACTGAAAATCCCACAAGCATCATAATCTGAGCTTATCAAATTCGTTAAATAGAACGACTATTCGCCTCTTTTGATAAACCCACCTTATAATATTTCTGGCATTTTCGTTTCAATCCGAGTTCTCAGGCAGTCACCTGGCACTCCATCAAATGAATATTAATGGAGTGCTAGGTGCAGAGGTTATTTCTCAAGCTGTTCCTTGAAAATATCACCTAGAGTACCCGTAGCAGTAGTACTTCCACTGTATTCTTTTAATACTTCAGCTTCTTCAGCGTAGTCTTTAGCTTTGATTGATAAGTTAATTGCGCGTGTCTTACGATCAACACCCATAAACTTAGCTTCAACTTCATCACCAACAGTTAAGACTGTACTTGCATCTTCAACACGGTCACGTGAGATTTCAGATGCACGTAAGATACCTTCAATATTATTACCAAGATCAATTTTAGCCATCCTAGGATTAACTTCAGTAATTTTACCTTTTACGATACTTCCTTTCTCATTTGCAGCTACAAAAAGTGAGAATGGATCTTGATCAAGTTGTTTAATACCTAAAGATATGCGTTCACGCTCAGGGTCAACAGCAAGGATAATAGCATCAACTTCATCGCCTTTCTTAAATTCACGAACGGCTTCTTCGCCTGGAACATTCCAAGAAATATCGGATAGGTGAACCAATCCATCAATACCGCCTTCAAGACCGATAAAGATACCAAAGTCAGTGATCGATTTAATAACCCCTTTAACCTGATCACCTTTAGTAGCAGATTTTGCAAACTCATCCCAAGGATTCGCTTTACATTGTTTCATGCCTAAAGAGATACGACGACGATCAGCATCAATTTCAAGAATCATTATCTCAACTTCATCGCCAAGAGTGACAACTTTTGCTGGGTTAACATTCTTATTGGTCCAATCCATCTCAGAAACATGCACTAAACCTTCCACACCATCTTCGATTTCAACAAAACAACCATAATCAGTGAGGTTGCTAACTTTACCGAATAGACGTGTGTTAACAGGGTAACGACGAACCAAATCTTGCCATGGATCATCACCTAGTTGCTTAAGACCGAGTGATACGCGACTCTTTTCTTTATCAAACTTAAGAACCATAACATCAATTTCAGTACCAATTTCTAGTACTTCTGATGGATGTTTAACGCGCTTCCATGCCATATCTGTGATATGCAGTAAGCCATCAATTCCACCAAGATCAATAAATGCACCATAATCAGTAAGGTTCTTAACGATACCTTTGATTTGCTTCCCTTCTTCGATGCTTTCAAGTAGTGCTTCTCGTTCCACACTGTATTCATCTTCAACAACAGCACGACGTGAAACAACCACGTTATTGCGTTTTTGGTCAAGTTTGATTAGCTTAAATTCAAGTTCTTTACCTTCTAGGTAGGCAGTATCACGTACTGGACGTACATCCACCAAAGAACCAGGTAGGAAGGCACGAATATCGCCAAGCTCAACGGTAAATCCACCTTTAACCTTGCCAGTTATCACACCTGTAATAATTTCATCTTTAGTTAGTGCTTCATCAAGAATTTCCCAAGCACGTAAGCGACGCGCTTTTTCACGAGATAGCTTGGTTTCACCAAATCCATCTTCAACACTTTCTAGAGCAACTTCAATTACATCACCCACTTGGGCAGTAATTTCACCTGCTTCATTTTTAAATTGATCGGCTGGAATAACGCCTTCAGATTTAAGGCCAGCACTTACTGTTACAAAATCTGGAGTAACATCTACTATAGTCGCACTAATAAGAGAACCAGGGGTCATCTCAATATACGTTAGACTTTCTTCGAATAACTCCGCAAAACTTTCACTCATGGTATTAAAACCTATTTTGGTATAACGCCGATAAACCCATATCAGACGGTCAAATTAAACAAATATTTTAAAGGCAATATTTCTACTTTTGTATTGCCGGGTTTTTAAAATACTTGTTAAAATTTCTAATACCTGATTCCGCATGGCTCCACGGATTCAGGTGATAATTTATTTAGAGGTAAGCCTTTTTATATGCTTTTAGCACTAAAGCAACTACCTCATCAATACTCAATTTGCTCGTATCTATAGTGATCGCATCAGCAGCTGGGACGAGAGGCGCATCTTTACGTTGCATATCTCTCGTATCGCGCTCTTCTATATCACGAATCAAGCCGTGCAGATTAGCATTTATACCTTGTTCTTTCAACTGATTAAGTCGACGTTTACCTCTAATTTCTGTACTTGCTGTTAAAAATATTTTAAGTTTTGCATCAGGGAAAACAATCGTCCCCATATCACGACCATCAGCAACCAAGCCAGGGGTTTGCAAAAAATTCCTCTGTCGCGTGAGTAGAGCTTTTCTAACTGTTTTCAAAGTAGCCACTTGTGATGCGGTTTTTCCACATTCTTCAGCTCGAATCGCCTGTGTTACATCCTTGTCTTCAAGCAAGATTTTCACTTCACCTTCATCTGTAGTTAAGAAAGCAGCATCAAGTTTTTCTGCAAGCTGGTAAATTTCAGCTTCATTATCTGCACAAATAGGTGAGATATTTTTTTGTAATACTGATAAGGCTACTAAGCGATATAATGCTCCACTATCAAGTATATGTAGGCCAAGTGCGTCTGCAACCTGTTGTGAAATTGTACCTTTTCCTGAACCTGATGGTCCATCAATTGTAATAATAGGAAGCATTGTACTGTGATTGCTCATTTTATGTCCTTTTCTTTAATTGCTAATATTGAGTGCTAATAAAGGCTGAATTATGCCTATTTCTTGACAAAACGCATAAATACTTCTATCTATATTAGTAGATGCTCATATTCTATATTAACATGTATAGTACTTAAGGAAACACTGATCAAGTCTAATTATTTTTTAGCAACGTGAATTCGTATAGTAATAACACTTGGTAAGGTTTTCCTTAAATAATCAATTCATAACCGACAGGAGAATACTGATGAAAAAGTTAATATTGATACTTATTATTACTATGGCAACATTTTCTATGGCAACAACCGTGCAAGCTAACTGGTTTGGCAGTGGAAATAACGGAGAGTGGAAAATGGGGCCTAACGGTCCATATTGGGATGAAAGTGATTGGCCTGAGTGGACTCCGATGTACTGGATGGATGAGTTTATGAATAGCTGGGACAATAATAATAACTGGAACTATGGAAGCTATGGTAACTACGGAAACTATAATGCTCCAGGTGGGTATAATATGAACCCATACGGTTATGGTAATATGCCTTACGGTTACATGCCTCCTGCTGGCGGATATGCATATCCTGCACCCGCAGTTCCCGCCGTACCTACCGTGCCTGCTCAATAAAATCTTCATATCGACATCAAAAAATTGAGGCAGGGCTATTAAGGAAAGCCTGATCAAGTCCAATTATTTTTAGCTTGCCAAATCTGCCGCTATTTTCTAACTGACTTAATCAGGTTTTCCTAAAGTAGACCTACTTTTTTTTGTGCTAGAATATTGTCATCAAAATAATCAACCTAAACCGCGAAGGAATACATACCATGAAAATTTTAGTTTTATCTTTAGCATTAATTAGCTCCTCTTTAGTAGCTAATGCAAATCAATACTACCCAAATAATCCAAATGGATTTAATGCTCCAAATTTTAATTGGGGTAGTAATAATGGTGGTAGCAACTGGAATATGCCAAATATGAACTGGGGTAATAATAATGGTGGTAGCAATTGGAATATGCCAAGCATGAATTGGGGTAGCAATAATGGCGGTAGTAACTGGAATATGCCAAGTATGAACTGGGGAAACAATAACGGTTATGGGAGTGGCTCTAGCTGGAACATGCCAAGCATGAATTGGGGGAGTGGCAACGGCTACAATAGTGGTAGTAGCTGGAATATGCCCAGTATGAACTGGGGTAATAACTGGAATAATAATACACGCCCTTGGAGTTATGGTGCTAATCGACCTAACTATAGATTTGTACCAAACCCTGCCTATAAATTTCCTGCTCCACAGATAAAATCTCAAGCATTAACAACACCAACAGCGCCCAAAAAAGCACCAGCGATAACTGCTAGACCTATGCCTGCAAAAACAGGAAAATCTATTGTATCACCAGCAATAAAACCTGTAAAAACTGCTACTAGCAATATTCCAAAACCTAGTGATGTCAAAGGAGTCATACTGGCACCTGAAAATAAGCCAACTAAAGTGACTCCAGAAGCTACTATCCCAACGAAATAAAAATATGTAAAAAAAGGGGGGGATGGGTTAGAAGGTCTAAAAGATACAAATCCAATGAATAATAACCATATACTCCTTAATCAGGCTTTCCTTAAGGAAACCCTGATCAAGTCCAATTATTTTTAGCTTGTCAAATCTGCCGATATTTTCCACGAAGATCGGCGCAATAGAATAACTATTACGACTCACTTCGTGAAAAATAGCGACAGATTTTTCTACGCTAAATTCTAATCGACTTAATCAGGCTTTCCTTAAGTTAATTTGATTAAAAGTAATAATTCTGCATAGTATAAGTACCTGAATCCGTGAGTCTACTACGGCACAGTGAATAAGCTATTGATTCATCAAGGATTCGACTCACGGATTCAGATAAGTAGATATAGATGGGTCAATTATTATTCCATTACCCATCCCCCCCCTTTTTTTGGATATTTTTTAGTAGAGGATAGTATGAGTAAGTTAGAAGCACTAATTTTTGATGTCGATGGAACCTTAGCAGATACAGAAAGGGACGGGCATCGTGTTGCCTTTAACGAAGCATTTAAAGAGGCAGGGCTTGATTGGGACTGGGATGTAGAGCTTTATGGTGAGCTACTTCAAGTTACAGGTGGTAAAGAGCGTATTCGTTTATATATAGAAAAGTTCCTTGAAGACTTTCAGCTTGATGAAGACATCACTGAATTTTCTGCACGGCTTCACAAGCGTAAAACTCACTTTTATCTCGAATTATTACAATCAGGTGCAATCCCCTTGCGCCCAGGTGTTGAACGTCTAATCAATGAAGCGCGAGAAGCAGGTTTACGCTTAGCAATATCGACAACCACCACTCCTGCTAATGTAACCTATTTATTAACAGCAACACTTGGCGAAGAATCTATAAACTGGTTTGAGGTAATTGCAGCAGGTGATATTGTCCCTGCCAAAAAACCAGCTCCTGATATTTATGATTGGGCATTAGAGCAAATGAATCTTAAACCAGAGGCATGTTTAGCGTTTGAAGATTCATTAAATGGTATTAAATCCTCACTGGCTGCAAACCTAAAAACACTGATTACAGTTAATGGTTATACCAAAGATGATGATTTCTCAGGTGCAGTATTGGTTTTAGATCAGTATGGTGAACCTGATGCACCTTTTAGTGTTTTAGAAGGTGATGCAGGTCAATACAGTCATGTAACTATTGATATGTTAAAAGAGCTTCATGCTAGGAGGCTGTCCGAGAACTAAGAATTGACTGCAAATCCCATAAACATCATAATCTGAGCTTATCAAACTCGTTAAATAGAACAACTATTCGCCTCTTTTGATAAGCTCACCTTATAATATTTCTGGCATTTTCGTTTCAATCCGAGTTCTCAGACAGCCTCCTAGAAGTTAAAAAAACTGTGCAATAATAACTTTTTCTAAGGAAACCCTGATGAAGTTAATTAGAATTTAGCGGCAGATTTGGCAAGCTAAAAATAATTGGACTTAATCAGGGTTTCCCTAAACTATATGAATAAAACACATGAAAAACAATCAGCTTCACGACAAATTATTGATGCACAACAACGTATTCATGAAAACCTAGAGAAAACTGTACTAAAGCACCTTAAATTTAAGCATCAAAAACCAATTTCACAGCATACACTGATTGTGTTCAATCAATTAAAACCAGTGATATTGGCTGCCATTGCAGAAAATAGACCATTAATTTTTGATTCTTGTTGCGGCACAGCAATGAGTACCAGCATCCTTGCAGAAGAAAACCCTGATGCCTTAGTCATTGGTATAGATCGCTCTGCGATACGATTAGGAAAGGAGTATAATAATAAATTACCGGATAATGTCAGATTAGTCCAAGCTGAATGTGCTGATTTTTGGCACCTTGCAAAACAGCAAGGCTGGAAATTACAGCGACATACAATCTTATATCCCAACCCCTATCCTAAATCAAAACACTTAAAACGTCGCTGGCATGGGCATCCTGCTTTTTCTGATCTGTTAGCACTAGGTGGTGAAATTGAGTTACGCACAAATTGGAAGGTTTATGCTGATGAATTTAGTATGGCAGTAAAAATTGTCAGTGATCAGTCACAGCAATGCAATTTAGTTTGTACAGGTACAGAGATTATTCAAGCAATAAAACCTATGACCTTGTTTGAAAAGAAATATCAGGAAAGCGGTCAGAAACTCTATCGCACTATAATTAGAGGTGGCAAGCGTGAATTCTAAAAATAATTGGACTTGATCAGGCTTTCCTCCATTCTACAAGTGCATAATTTGTTTTTTTTAGTATTTCAGTGTAGCTTAGTGCTATATACCCTCATTTATATTTCTTTTTACCCATCTAGTCAGGAGAAAACTATGTCTACTAGCCAGCGTATAGTTGCATCATCACTACTCATTTTCACACTTTTTTTTACTTCACTTACTGTTAATGCCTTTAGTGGTATCCCTGATACTTATCCACTAGCTGGGAAAAAATTACTCTTAAATGGTGCTGGTACACGCACCAAATTTATTATTTCTATTTATCAAATGGGGCTTTATGTTCAAAAGAAAAGCAAGAACGCCACACAACTAATGAACGCAAATGAACCAATGGCAATACGTTTAAAAATAGTCTCAGGTTTTGCCAGTGCAGAAAAAATGAAACATGCAATAAAACAAGGTTTTCGTGCTTCAACAGGGGGTAAAACCGCAGCGATCGAACCTCAAATTAATCAAATATTGGTAAAAGGTTTCAGTAGTAAAATCAACAAGGGTGATATTTTTGATCTAGCATATACACTAGACGGTGGAACGAAGGTTGTAAAAAATGGCAAAGCATTAACTGTGATCAAAGGTTTACCTTTTAAACGTGCATTATTTGGGATATGGCTATCGAGTAGACCCGTGCAGTCATCCTTAAAGAATGAACTATTAGGGAACTCTACATTTTAAGCCGAATCCATGAGTCCAATCTGAATAATAGCGGGCAATATCGTTTTATAAGTTCATTTTAAAATCTATACATAATTGTGTTATAAAAAATGTAAAAAAGGGGGGGGATGGGTATCAATAAATTTGCTATTGGTACTGGGTTAAATCTGTGTTTTTGTAGGTCGGATTAGCGATAGCGTAATCCGACAAAGTACGATACTTAGTTGGGTTAATCTACACTAATGTATTAAATCATAAATCCCGGATTTAACTTATTACCTGAATCCGTGAGGTCAATGTGGATAGCAGGGCGTAAGATATTGGTTTAGCATGAGATTTAAAAAATCTTAGCTTCACCCTTAGATTAAGCGGGTATTTTTAAAGTCATGATGAGTCAATAGCTTGCGTCCTGTGCCGTAGTGAACTCACGGATTCAGGTTTTATTTAAAGTATTTCCCTGATGCCCCTTTTGTCCACCATTCGGTTTTTGTCCTTTTTTCGCTAACTCTCTGTTCGGCACTCAGTATTTTTCTTACCATATCCATTACTTGAAGGTGGTTTATCACTATTGCTACTGTCTTTTGATAACTTGGCTTTTAATTTTTTAATCGCTTCTGCTTGGTCTTTTAGTGTTTCTGCCAAACTAATCACTTTCTTCTCAAGTTAATTGAATAGAGCTAGCGCAGCATCTTCTCCCTTTTGGTAGGCTGTACGTATTTCTTCTTCTCTGGGTAGTGTTAGATTCATAGGTTTTTATTTACATCACTTATTGGTAAATTACACGATTATTTTACAGCTGAGTAGTTACGGAAATATCAATTATTTCATGCCGATGATAACGACAATAAGTTAGCTAAAATCTTAAGGCTGCCTGATATTTTGAGTGTTAATAATATTGTTAACTTGCTTTCCAGCTTAGCAAGAATGCCATTAAACCTCACAAATCCTGGTAATACTAAACCTTTAGTGTTCTTGCTCAACTAATATCTAAATCCTTGAGATTACTATGGGATACAGAGGTTTGAGAAATACCTGCTTAAGGAAACCCTGATCAAGTCCAATTATTTTTAGCTTGCCAAATCTGCCAATATTTTCTGTGCTAAACTCTAATCGACTTAATCAGGTTTTCCTTAACCTTATTTCACCTATTTTTCTGTGAACTCACGGACTTAATTCTTCTAAAGATAAATAAAAAAATTATAATTATGGCTTTTACAAAACTATTACAAAGAATAACGACAGGCTTATCAGCAAGATCATCAATGATAGAAAAACCGGTTAATATTACTCACAAACTTTCTAGTATTACGGTTATACATAATCGCAAAGAAGTTGTTATTGAACGTAACCAAGATCCACACTCTACGATTCATGATTTATTTGCCAAAACTTCTCGCCCTTGCCCTCCATTTTGTGTACAACCAGCTAAAATCGCGCCAAAAGTAGAAACCATTGCAGAACTTGAAATGATTGATTACTTGCAGCAATCTACTAAAGATGATTCTATTTTAATTATAGATTCTCGCATTAAAGAATGGGTTGATGTAGGTACTATTCCAGGAACTAAAAATATTCCGTGGACTGCATTATCGTTAGATAATAAAGCACTTTCATTCACACATATTATTGCTATATTGGTAGAATCATTTGATGTCAAAATAATTAAAGGGGTTGAGCCCAATGAATTATTTGAAGCCTTTGAAAATAAAACTTTGAGTGAAAAACTAGATTTTTCAGAGGCAAAAACATTAGTGCTTTATTGCAATGGAAGCTGGTGCGGACAAACATCAAAATCAATCCTAACTTTATTAGAACTATCTTACCCAGCTGAAAAAATAAAATATTACAGAGATGGCATGCAAGGTTGGCTCAATTTAGGATTAACAACAGTATCTTTCAAAGATTCAAAGCCTTCCTGCAAATTGGTTAAATAATTTTTTAGGTACTTGATGGGTTCATCAAACAAAACTTGTTGGATTTAAAGTTTTCAGATGCTTTCACTTAGTATTCATGCTTTTACTGAGCTATTCAGAGTATAATCATTAGCATGAGTACTAAAAACCCTAAAATTCCTGATTTAAATCGCAAAGTATTAAGTTCACCTATTCACTTTTTTGCCTTTGGCTTTGGTAGCGGGCTTGTACCTTTTGCGCCAGGTACCTTTGGTACTCTGGCGGCTATCCCACTTTATTTATTCATGCAGGATCTCTCTTTACCTGTTTATTTATTGATTGTGTTGATTGTTTCTCTCTTAGGCATTTGGATTTGTGATAAATCCTCAAAATTATTGGGGGTACATGATCATTCAGGTATTGTCTGGGATGAGTTTGCAGGTTATTTTGTAACCATGATAGCCGCACCAAAAGGCTGGCTGTGGATTCTTGTTGGATTTGCACTGTTTCGTTTATTCGATATATGGAAACCTTGGCCAATTTCTATTTTAGATAAAAAGGTAGGGGGTGGGTTGGGAATTATGATAGATGACTTATTGGCAGGCATTTTTGCGCTAGTTTGCTTGCAGTTATTAGCTATTTTATATTGATGGACAAAGAGATTTTAATTTAACTCTCGCATCCTTGATATATAAAATGCCAGTTTACACAAATAGCCTCTTGATTTCGTGGTGCTTCCCATGCGGCTATTATAGATATATTTTAGTTTTTACCCGAATGTCCAAAGCCACCTGTTCCGCGTGTGCTGTCTTCAAATGAGTCAACTTGATTCAGTGTTACTTGTATTACTGGTAAAATGACTAATTGTGCGATTCTATCGCCTTCTTCAATTGTGAATTCTGTCTCACCACGATTCCAGCATGAGATAAAAAGCTGACCTTGATAATCAGAGTCAATCAATCCAACTAGATTGCCTAGCACAATGCCGTGTTTATGCCCTAGACCTGAGCGGGGTAGGATTGTTGCGGCTAGTGAAGGGTCGGCAATATGAATGGCGATCCCTGTTGGGATAAGATGTGTTTCTGCTGGTTTAATGGTTAGTGACTTGTCAATGCAGGCGCGTAGATCCATTCCTGCTGAGCCTTCGGTGGCATAGTGGGGTAGGGGGATGGTATCACCAATGCGTTTATCAAGGATAATAAAGTCGATTTTGTGGGCATTTTTTTGTGTTAATTGTGTCACTTAAGAGTCCTTAGAAATATGTTTAGAGATAATCAATAGTAATTCTTTGGCAAGTTTGTTTTTATTGTCTTCAGGTAAAGAAATATGTCCATTTTCCCAAAGTATTTCCAATTGATTGGTGTCTTTATCAAAACCTTTATTATTTCCAACGGGATTGGCAACAATCATATTGAGCTTTTTCCGTTGTAGTTTTTGCTTAGCATGGTTGATTAAATTTTCTGTTTCAGCTGCAAATCCGACTGTAAATAAATCAGGGTAGTGGTGTGAAACATCAAATAGAATGTCAGGATTGTAGTGCAATTCAAGAGAAAGTATATCAGTAGATTTCTTTATTTTTTGAGTAGAGATTTTTGCAGGAGAGTAATCAGAGACAGCTGCTGTAGCGATGAATATGTCAGCAGTTTTTGCTAATGTCATTGCTTGGTGATGCATTTCTTTTGCTGATTCAACTAAGTAGCGTTGCACACCAGCGGGAGCATCAAGTGCTACAGGACCAGAGACGAGAGTAACTTTAGCACCAAGTGCTTTAGCAGCTTTCGCAATTGCATAGCCCATTTTTCCTGAGCTTCGGTTGCTAATAAAACGTACTGGATCAATGGCTTCGCGTGTAGGCCCTGCTGTGATTAAAACGCTATATCCACTCAGGGGCTGTTTTTTTGTAAACATGTTTTCTATTATACTAGCAAGCTCTTGAGCTTCTAGCATTCGCCCTGTGCCGATTTCTCCACAAGCTTGTTCACCATCAGCCGGGTCATGTACGAAGTATTCACGATTTATTAGTACTTTACGATTTTCTTGTGTTGCAATATTTGCCCACATCATACGATTCATTGCAGGAGCAAGATGAATTGGTGCTTGAGTCGCTAAGCAGATCGTTGAAAGCAGATCATAGGCATGTCCATGAGCTAGTTTAGCCATAAAGTTAGCGGTAGTAGGCGCAATCATGATGAGATCAGCCCAGCGTGCTAATTCAATATGCCCCATTGCTGCTTCTGCATTTCGATTAAGAAGATCAGTATGCACGGGGTTTCCACTAAGTGCTTGCAGCGTCAAAGGTGTAATAAATTCACAGGCAGAAGGTGTCATACAAACACGTACATTTGCACCTTTCTTGATTAATTGACGCACCAGTTCAGCCGTTTTATACGCTGCGATGCCCCCGCTTATCCCGATTAGGATTTGTTTCTTGATTAAATCTGACATAATTGCTTTTATCATAACAAATTATAATGATAATCACATGGCAATCACTGATTGGGCTGTAGAAGATAGACCGCGCGAAAAATTACTAATGAAAGGTGCTGAGGCATTAACAGATGCTGAGTTATTGGCAATTTTTTTGCGAACGGGTATTAAAGGCAAAACTGCCGTTGATTTAGCGCGTGATTTGCTAGAAGACAATGGTGGCTTAACACCTTTATTGAGTGCTAATGAAAAGCGTTTTACTCAAAATAAAGGTCTGGGTCAGGCAAAATATGTTCAATTACAGGCAGTTGTTGAGATGAGCCGCCGTTATTTGCAGGAAAAGCTACAACGTGGTGATGCCATCAATAATGTGGCCGATGTTAAAAATTACCTACAATCACGTTTGCAACAATATCCTTTTGAAGTTTTTGCTTGTCTTTTTTTGGATAATAAACACCGTGTAATAGCGTATGAAGAACTATTTCGCGGAACGATTGACAGTGCTAGTGTGCATCCCCGAGAAGTTGTTAGGCGAGTTTTACAGCACAATGCTGCCGCTATTGTGTTAGCTCATAATCATCCATCTGGCGTAGCTGAGCCAAGTCAGTCTGACACTGCGATTACCAATAAATTGAAACAGGCACTTGGCACAATAGATGTGCGAGTTCTTGATCACTTTATTATTGGTGATGAGATTGTTTCATTTGCAGAAAGAGGATTAATTTGATGTATTTCAGATTAAAATAAAAATACCAGAAATTGGTAAGTAAGGGCTAAACTCGTAGTTTATACGATTAAAAAACTCTGTGGCTCTCAGGTGCGGCCATGCAAAGCTTGGTTATTAAGCTTCGAAATCAGCGCCTCTATCGTCCACAGAAAGAGGAGACATTTACACCTCTATATAATCTAGGATTGGTGCAATTGTAGCTGATCTCTCTGATAGTAACGATGATGAGGCAATGGCTATCTAAAAATCTGTTCTTTATCCATCAAACCAATGTTGATGGTGTGCTATAACAACAAATTCACGGCAAACTTATACCCATCCCCCCCCTTTTTTTCATTTTTTATATTCTTGACCCTGTAGCACACTATAGACTTTATACTTTTCTTTTTTAATGTGGATGATTAAGGAGTAATCATGGCAACAGTATTTAATGTAGAAAAAATGATGTGTGGCGGTTGTGAAGCTAATGTAAAAAAGGTTTTAGCTGAAGTAGCTAGCGTAGAGTCAGTTGAAGTTGACTTAGATGCGAAAACAGTAACGATTGAAGGTGCTATCGATACAGCTGAAATTGTGAAAGTAATTACGGATGCTGGCTATCCAACGACTCTTGCTTAATTCATTGCTTAATCAATACTAGGAGAAAAATATGGCTGAAACCAGACTGTCCATTGCGGGCATGATGTGTGCGGGTTGTGTTTCTTCGGTTGAAGAAGCATTAACTAGTGTAGCGGGAGTTGTCAAAGCGCATGTTAATCTTGGCGAACGCACGGCAACTGTTGAAGGTGAGTTTGCTGTAGAAGATCTACAAACTGCCGTCAAAAAAGCAGGCTTTGAGGCACAAGAGCTTACTTCACTGGCGGATGAAACCGAAAAGGAATCGCAAGAGTTAGAGGCATATCATACCCTTTGGCGGCGAGCTATTATTGCTGGTGTGCTGGGTTTTGGTTTATTTTTTGCCATGTTAATGGGGTGGTTGCCAGACCCTGTTGAAGGGCGTGGATTTTGGATGCTTATTAGTGCGGTAACACTGGCAATTTTAGTTTTTGTTGGTGGTCACTTTTTTCGTGGCGCATGGGTAGCACTAAAAAATCGTCGTGGAAATATGGATTCATTGGTGGCAATGGGTACGGGAACAGCTTGGTTGTATTCGACCCTAATTATTCTTTTTCCTGATGTTATGCCAAGCATTGCGCGTCATGTATATTTTGAATCAGCCATAATTATCATTGCGCTGGTGTCTTTGGGGGCAGCACTTGAAACTAAAGCAAGAGGGAAGACTTCTGAAGCAATAAAACGCTTGATTGGTTTACAACCAAAAACAGCAAGAGCTATTCGTAATGGTGAAGAAGTTGATATTCCTATTGTTGAGGTTGGTTTAGAAGAAACTCTCCGAGTACGACCTGGTGAAAAAATTCCTGTCGATGGCATCATTATAGAAGGTCAATCATTTGTTGATGAATCAATGCTCACTGGTGAGCCAATGCCTGTTGATAAAAGTATGGATGCAAAGGTTTTTGGTGGAACTTTAAATACCAAAGGTAGCTTTCTAATGAGTGCAACAGGTATCGGGAGTAATACAGCTTTAGCTCGTATTATTGATCTGGTACGAAAAGCACAGTCTAGCAAGCCTGCAATTGGTCGGTTGGTGGATAAAGTCGCGGCAATTTTTGTTCCTGTGGTATTAATTATTGCAGTAATAGCTTTTGCACTTTGGTATTTCTTTGGACCAGAACCCTCTCTTGCTTATGCGATTGTTGTTGCTATGACCGTGATGGTTATTGCTTGCCCCTGTGCGTTGGGCTTGGCAACACCCATTTCTATAATGGTTAGCGTAGGTCGTGCTGCGGATAATGGGATTTTGATTCGTAATGGTGAAGTTTTGCAACAGGCAAGCAAACTCACAACCGTTGTTTTGGATAAAACAGGTACTTTAACAGAGGGTAATCCTCAGTTAACAACCTTAATAACTATCGCTAAGTATACTGATAAACAAGTTCTTTCAATCGCATCAAGCCTTGAAGTAGGTTCAGAGCATCCATTAGGGCTAGCAATCTTAAATAAAGCGAAGGAAGAGCAGATTAACTACCTAGCGGCTGAAGATTTCAATGCTTTAGCCGGTCGAGGAATCAGCGCAAAAATCGAGGATAAAGAATATTGGCTAGGCAATGCGAAACTAATGAGTGAGAAGAATATCTCTATCACTGAGTTTCAAAATAATGCTGAAGAGCTAGCAGAGCAGGGCAGTACGCCTATATTTTTATCTGATAATAATGAGCTTATTGCTTTAATGGGAATTTCTGATCCTATCCGTTCAGATTCAAAAGCGGCTATTGATCGTTTACATGAATTAGGCATAAAAACTGTATTATTAACAGGTGACAATAAAAAAACAGCACTCTCAGTTG
>JALSLM010000231.1 GCA_026988295.1 Thiotrichaceae bacterium | reverse complement strand
AAGACATGAAAAAACGTGGGTTCAAGTTTATTGGCACAACAATTTGCTATGCTTTTATGCAAGCAACTGGGATGGTGAATGACCATACAGTTGATTGCTTTTGTTATGCTAGGAGGCTGTCCGAGAATAGAGAGCCTACTGCGGAAAAGCTGAATTTGGCTATATTTTCCCCCAATTTTCGGTGAATAGAACAACTATTCCCCTCAAAATGGTGAAAAATATAGCTCAAATCAGGTTTCCCTCGCTATGACTCCTATTCTCAGACAGCCTCCTAGGAGGTTGTCCGAGAACTAAGAATTGAATGCAAATCCCATAATCTGAGCTTATATGAGATTAAAAGTCAACCCTTAGCAATAAAAAATTCTTCTGTTTTGCTGGCTTTTAAAAAAATAAGCTTAAATTGTCTTTGAGGACTTATCCACGCTTTGTCCATAGCAGAAGCAACTATTAACTCTTGCGCCGCTATGGGCAAAGGGTGGATAAGTCAGGTATTTTCTATTTCGACTTTCTCCGCTTATTGAATAACTAATCTTTAGCAGGTTGTTTCTAGTCTTCAGAATAACATCTGTGACGACCTTCTATCCGTGCCGACTTTATGCCTAATCACCTAATACGTGTTAACAGCGTGTCATAACCTTGAATGAAAGCCCCATCTACAAGAAGCGGTCTATCTCTTAGATAACTAAGGTCGGATCTAGGCGTTTCAAACTTAGATTAATAATACCAGCAGAGTACAGGGAAGCTGTTCAGCCCCTTTTAGTTTTTCCTTTGTTGACCATTACACCTAAAGCCATACAATGTTTGTATCTTTGCTTCTTGATAGAAAGCTTGTACTACCACTTGCAATAACTCTACATAGGCAGAAGCCTGAAAACTTCTTATGTGCTTTACTTAATAAAGCCACCATCTGTAGTGGTCGCATACTGACGGGTAACTTTGTGTAATGGTCAAGTTGTTTTGTTTTTAAATACTTGTTTAGTTCAGTTCAGCTTGAAGGGAACTGTTAGAAAAATTGAGAATAATCTCTATAAGACTGGGTAGAGTAAATTTACAGATTTGTGTGAAGCCTTTAAGAGTCTTTTCTATGCTCCTCTTTAAAATTACTATTAACATATGTATGTTTTATTGATGTATAGGTATTTTTTAAATTTGTTTCAGTATTAGCATTGGTTGATCCTTGGTTTTACATTGTAACCTTCTGATTATTGTAGTATAATCAAAAGGTTATGACTATTTCAATGATGTTACCCATCCCCCCCCTTTTTTTATATTTTTTATTGCATTATTCCCATTCAATAGTCGCTGGTGGTTTGCCTGATATGTCATACGTTACACGCGATACATTGGCAATTTCATTGATAATCCGATTAGAGACTAAGCTTAAAAAATCATAAGGGAGGTGCGCCCAGCGTGCTGTCATAAAGTCAATTGTTTCAACGGCTCTAAGTGCTATCACGTAGTCATAGCGACGACCATCGCCTGTTACACCTACAGATTTTATGGGTAGAAATACAGCGAATGCCTGTGATGTTTGATGATATAAATTATGCTTGTAGAGCTCTTCGATAAAGATATGATCTGCAAGACGTAAGATTTCTGCAAATTCTTTTTTTACTTCACCTAATATCCTTACGCCTAAACCGGGTCCAGGGAATGGGTGTCGATGTACCATCTCAGCGGGAAGCCCTAATTCGATACCGATTGTTCTTACTTCATCTTTAAAGAGTTCACGCAGTGGTTCGACTAATCCTAGCTTCATGTTTTTGGGTAAGCCGCCAACATTATGATGAGATTTGATAAGGTGAGCTTTGCCCGTTTTGCTACCAGCGGATTCAATTACATCGGGGTAGATTGTGCCCTGTGCTAGCCATTTTGCATTGCTGAGTTTTGAAGATTCTTCATCGAATATTTCAATAAACATATTGCCGATGATTTTGCGTTTTTCTTCAGGATCAGTTTTACCTTCTAATGCCGCTAAAAAACGTGCTTCGGCATTAACACGAATAACTTTTACGCCCATGTGTTCGGCAAACATGGTCATGACTTGATCGCCTTCTTTGTAGCGAAGTAAGCCAGTATCAACAAACACACAGGTGAGTTGTTTGCCAATTGCCTTGTGAAGCATGGCAGCGACAACGGATGAATCAACGCCACCTGATAATCCTAGAATGACTTCATCTGACCCTACCTGTTCACGTACATTTTTAATGCTATCATCGATAATATTTTGTGGTGTCCAAAGATTAGAACAGTCACAGATTTCACGAACAAAGCGTTCAAGAATTCGACCACCCTGTAAGGTGTGGGTAACTTCTGGGTGAAATTGAATAGCATAGAATTTGCGTTCTTCATCTGCCATTCCAGCTATTGGTGCATTTTCGGTGCTTGCCATTAGCTTAAAAGATTCTGGCATTTCAATGACGCGATCACCGTGTGACATCCATACATCTAGCAGACCAAAACCTTCTTCTGTTACATGATCTTCAATATCCTTGAGTAAGGCGGTATGCCCTCGGGCGCGAACTTGTGCATAGCCGTATTCATGATGTGTAGCATTTTCGACCTTGCCACCGAGCTGGGCTGCCATTGTTTGCATTCCATAACAGATTCCTAGAATTGGTATGCCAAGGTCATAGACAATTTTTGGTGCAGCAGGTGCATCGTCACCTATGGTTGATTCGGGGCCACCAGAGAGGATAATGCCTTTAGCGTTAAAGTCTTTTACGTCCTGATCACTCACATCCCACGGGTAGATTTCACAATAAACACCAACTTCACGCACTCGTCGTGCAATCAGTTGTGTATATTGAGCACCAAAATCAAGGATTAAAATTCGATCATTGTGAATATTTGAAGTCATAGTTTTACCATCTGAAATTTTACTAGGAACGTGCATGGAATAAATTGAGTATTTTGACGTAGGATTTTTGTTTCTGAGCCAATGATCTCAAGAGAAGCATAGTTGTTCTACGCGACGATTGAGATCATTGGATCAGGAGCAAAAAGGCAAGTTAGAATGATCAAGTTATTTCATGTACGTTCCTAATTAAAATCGGCTAGACGGTTTATAGCAAGTGGTTTTTGTTATTTTTAGGTTTTCCTTAAGGAGAGCCTGATTAAGTCGATTAGAATTTAGCGCAAAAAATCTGTCGCTATTTTTCATGAAGTGAGCCGTAATAGTCATTCTATTGCGACGATCTTCATGGAAAATATCGGCAAATTTGACAAGCGTGAATTCACGAAGCTAAAAATAATTGGATTTGATCAGGTTTTCCTTAAAGCATTTAAACCAAGCCATTGACGAATCTTAAAGCGAAGCATAGAGTAATATGACCAAAACAAAAGGATAAATTTATTATGAAAAAAAAATCGCTAGCTTCTCTGTCGTCAATTAAGTTGTCAATCAGTCTACTATTTGCTTTTTCTATACCCCCCGCCTTTGCAGAAATAGCAAAAGAGGTTGCGCATGAAATCAAAGAAGTAAAAACTGAAATAAAAGCAATAAAGGAAAATCATACAGAGAAATCACTTCACTGGACTTATAGTGGCAATGAAGGTCCTGAATTTTGGGGGGATTTATCAGCAAATTATACAACATGTAAGATAGGGAGAAACCAGTCTCCTATTGATATAAAAGGTTCTTTGCTTGATGCTGAGCTTCCTGCAATTACGTTTAAATATAATATGCTAACCCCTAGTACGATTGTAAATAATGGTCATACCGTGCAGGTTAATATGTGGTCAGGTGGCGAGATTACAGTTGATAATATTAAATTTAAACTAAAACAATTCCACTTTCATACACCGAGTGAAAATAAAATCAATGGTCAGAGCTTTCCTTTAGAAGCACATTTTGTTCATCTAAGTGATGACAATAAAATTGCTGTTGTTGCAATCTTGTTTTCTCCTGGTGCTGATGATGCTACTTTGACTAATTTGTGGAAGACTTTACCGATGGAGAAGGGGGATGAGTCGAAGCTTGATTCGCATTCCCTAAAACCATTAGAAATGGAAGCTAAATTATCAAATTATTATCGTTTTAATGGCTCGCTAACTACACCGCCGTGTACTGAAGGTGTGCGCTGGATTGTTATGAAGCAACCTTTTCATGTGTCTAAACAGCAGGTTGAAAAACTACAAAAGGCACTTAAACAGCCAAATAATCGCCCTGTTCAGCCTTTAAATGCAAGGGTAATAATAGAATAAATATGGGATAAACTATCTCAAGGTCGGGTTATGTACTTGTCGTGACAAACAGCAGTACTATAACCCGACAACCCGTCCCAGAATTAACTTGGGAATTAGGAATGATAATTAGGTGCTTCTTTTGTGATTGTCACATCATGCACATGTGATTCTTTCATGCCCGCACCCGTAATGCGTACAAATTTAGGTTTAGTACGCATTTCTTTTAGATTTTTACAGCCCACATAGCCCATGCTAGAACGAATCCCACCATTTAGCTGGTGAATAATAGGTGCGAGTGAACCCTTGTAGGGAACTTGCCCTTCAATTCCTTCGGGTACTAATTTATCAGCTGCATTTTCAGACTCTTGAAAATAACGATCACTCGAACCTTCTGCCATTGCGCCTAAAGAACCCATGCCACGATAAGATTTATAGGAGCGTCCTTGGTAGATGATCACTTCACCAGGTGCTTCGTCTGTGCCTGCAAACATACCTCCTAACATCACGCAATGTGCGCCTGCTGCCAATGATTTGGCAATATCGCCTGAGAAACGTATGCCACCATCAGCAATGAGTGGTACACCGCTTTCTTTGAGTGCTTTTGCAACATTCATAATTGCTGTAATTTGAGGGACACCAACGCCTGCCACCATACGTGTGGTGCATATTGAACCAGGACCAATACCAACTTTTACGGCATCTGCTCCAGCTTCGACTAAGGCAAGAGCAGCTTCACCCGTTGCAATATTTCCACCAATGACTTCAACCTGTGGGAAGTTATCTTTGACCCATTTGACACGATCTAAAACACCCTGAGAATGACCGTGTGCAGTATCAACAATAACAACATCAACACCAGCTTCAACCAGAGCAGTGACACGCGCTTCAGTTCCATGCCCTGTGCCAACGGCTGCACCCACACGCAAACTACCTGATTCATCTTTACAAGCATTAGGAAAATCTGTTGATTTTTGAATATCTTTTACAGTAATTAAGCCACGTAACTTAAAATTATCATTAATTACAAGTACTTTTTCGATGCGGTTGGTATGTAGCAGTTTTTTTATTTCTTCCTTGCTAGCACCTTCAGAGACAGTTATGAGTTTGTCTTTTGAAGTCATAATGGATGAGACGGGTTGATCTAATTTAGTTTCAAATCGTAGATCACGACTGGTAACAATACCAACCAGATCATCACCATTTTCAACCACAGGAACACCAGAAATTTTATGTTTGGCAGTTAATGCCATGACTTCTCCAATTGAAACATCAGGTGCAATGGTTATTGGATCTTTAATAATGCCACTTTCAAAGCGTTTAACATTAGAAATAATTTTAGCCTGTTGATCAATTGTCATATTCTTATGAACAATGCCAAGCCCACCTTCTTGAGCTAAGGCGATAGCAAGGTTTGCTTCTGTTACTGTATCCATCGCAGCTGAAAGCATGGGGATGTTTAGACGAATTTTTTTAGTTAGTTGGCTGCTTAAATCAACTTCAGTAGGTAATACATTTGAATGAGCAGGGACCAGTAAAACATCATCAAATGTAAGGGCTTCTTCGAGAATTCTCATAGGTTATCCATTATTATTTTGTGCGGGGGTTAAAACATGGGGGAATAATAGTCCATAATTAATAATATGTTTAACAATTATTTCCTAGGAGGCTGTCCGAGAACTAGGATTGAAACGAAAATCCCAGTAATATTATAAGGTGAGCTTATCAAAAGAGGCGAATAGTTGCTCTATTTAACGAATTTGATAAGCTCAGATTATGATGTTTATGGGATTTGCAGTCAATTCTTAGTTCTCAGACAGCCTCCTAGATACGTGAGACTAATACGAATTCAGACATTTAGCAAAGCCTCACCCTTCGGGTCGCCAGTTTACGCTGTTGTTTCGCTTTGCTCGGCTGAGTTGTCCATTTTAAATAACAAAATGGCAAACTCACTACGAAACTTAAACAACAGTTTCATAATTGAGTTGTCCATTTTAAACAACAAAATGGCAAGCTCACTAAATTAGTGGGTTATTATAGAGATTGACCTTTGGTTGGTAAACTGGTATCAATACAAATAGTGGTCAAACACTAAATAAAAATATTCATCAAACTAGGAGGAATGAATGAAACTTAAATTATTACTAGCAACTTTGGCACTTACGATCAGTGCGGGTGCAATGGCAAATAAAACACAAGATACAATTAGTGAGGCCAAACAAGCAAAGAAAGCAGCCGCGACGGCTGGCTTTGAATGGACGACAATGGGTAAGTTGATTAAACAGGCTGAAGCCGCTGCAAAAAAAGGCGATAGTAAGAAAGCAATGAAACTTGCTAATACGGTAATTTTTCAGGGTAAGGCTGCTTTGAAGCAAGCTGAACTTGCTAAAACTGCTGGTCCACACTTCTAGTTTCTGAAGAATAGAAGTACTTTATAAAAAAAGCTGGGAATACCCAGCTTTTTTTATTGTTCGTGAATTCGTATAATTAGGGTTAAACCAATCGAGTCTGATTCCTTTGATGTGATATACCCTATAAGGAGCTAACATGCTAAGCGTTGGTATCGGAATACGGAAGATTGGACGGCATTAATCGAAGCTCAACTGGGAAGTGGATTGAGTGCTGCTGCATTTTGTCGCGAGCAGAAAATCAATGCCAAATATTTTAGCAAACGCAAAACTGAGATAAAATTAAGGCTGTTCTTTTTATAATGTCAATAAAATAGCAGTTTAAGTTCGTTGCATAGTAGCTGTTACCAAACCTGCACCGACTAATGCGCCACCACCAACTCTGTTAATTTTTCTTTGAGTATGCACACTATTAATTTTAGACCTCATTATACGAGCAAAGACTGTGTATAAAATAATATTCAGCATATCAATTAAAAGAAATGTTCCCATTAATAAGAGTAGTTGAGGCAATAGTTCTGAGGCTGGGTTTACAAACTGAGGAAGAAAGGCAACAAAGAATATAATATCTTTTGGGTTTAACGCAGTGACGATAAAGGCAGAGCCGAACATTTTTTTAGAACTGCCAGTATTGCCTTTATTTTTAGTTAATATATCTGGGTTTTGTCTCCATGTTTTGATTCCAAGGTAAACTAGATAACAAGCACCTAGGAGGCTGTC
>JALSLM010000230.1 GCA_026988295.1 Thiotrichaceae bacterium | reverse complement strand
GCTAAGAAAGGAGAGATACCAAAGATAATTGCAGCTGCTTTTAATAAAAAGCCAAGAACTATCCACGAATAACCTGCCACTAAAACCCACAATAAGGATTTCTTCCAAATTCCAGGGTGATACCAGCCAAATAGACGAGTTCCATGCAATATAACCAAAGCAATAGCAAGAATAGCTGTCACAATGCTAGTTGGATAGAATATATCCGAGATTGAAAAAACCAAAAACAACCACAAGCTACTGGCATCAACCCATTTATGATTTGTTGCCTGAAAAGGACAGCCCAGACCTTTTTCTATAAAGAAAGGAATAACACGCCGTCCCATATTAAAAATCACTGCTAATGCAGTATAAAAACCTGCATACAAGCCATAATGAATACCATTATCAAGTATCCCCAATAAGCCAAGATAGAACACAATATTTGCTAAGAATAAAAGCAGTAGTTTTCCGCTAAAAGCAAGATGATTCCATTGCTTCTGTTTGAAAACAGGGCTTGAAAATGCCCAAGTGACAAATAATAAAAAAGCTGAATCTATCACCGCAAGAGTTGGCAAAACCCAAGCACCAGGAACAAAAGCAAGCACCCGTGAAACAAGCCAAAGAAGAAATAAAATCAGCAAAGGCTTATGTTGCACTGTTTGTATGCCTGTCCAGTTTTTAACAGCCGTTAACAAAAAACCTGTAATCGTCGCTACGGCAAAACCAAAAATCATTTCATGTGCATGCCAAGTAATAATGGGATAATTATTAGCGAGTACCCCTTTACCAAAGGTATACATCAACATCCATAGGGTGATTGAAACAATGCCAAAAGACAAAGAGGCAAAGAAGAAGGGGCGAAAACCAAGATGTAGAAACGCAGTTTTGCCCGTGTATCGGGGTTCAATATTTAACATAACACGCATTCTAACGAGAGACTAAATCCCCTGCAAATGACATGAATCAATTAAGGATATTTAGTCTCCCCAAGAAAATATACAGAGTAAACTCATAAATACCCATCCCCCCCTTTTTTTACACTTTTTATCATAGACTACTGTGCTATTCGAGATGCAAAAATATAACACACCGTCATCCCCGCATGTTTTAAGCGGGGATCTGTTTGAACTTTATATATGAATTATGCGCATGTATAGCAAGATTCCCGCTCAAAACTTGCGGGAATGATGGATATGGGTTGTACATTTGGGAATGACGACACAGTAGAAACGTAATGCAATAAAGACGCAAGCATTGCGTCTCTACGAACCTCTGCGGTTCTCTGCATTACAAAAAAGTATAAAAAACGAGGGGGATGGGTATGTGTGCACAAGTTTGTCTTGTATGGCTTGCAGTTTAATACATCGTCCTTTAACGTAGATTGATTCAATAAGCTATCGCACTTTCTATATCACTTTGTCGGATTACGCTATCGCTAAGCTGATCTACAAAGGTACAGATTAAATATTGTTAATGAATACAAATTTAAAGTTATTTTTATTGCAAAGTTTATATACTGCCCTAATATCCGCCTCAGAAATTAGCTCATTTATCAAAAATAATTTATGATAGGTGTAATTAATAAATAACAAGATACGCTATATGACTCCTAATAATATCAAAAACACTGTTAATCCTTATCCTATTGAGCAAGCTTTTAAATTCCCCCTAGTTATCACCGCATTATTGGTGCTAATACCGGGGCTTGCTTTGTATTGGTTTCTGGGGGAATCTAGCAGTGTTCCGCGTGCTTTTAAGCTCTTTTTTGGCAACTGGATATCACCCATTATTTTATGGTTTTTTGTTGCAAGTTTTTTTCATCTACTCTTGAAAAAGAGTAAATTAAAAAAAGAGCAGTTGCATTCTAATTTATTGGCTAACAGAGTCTTTCCTACGCTTATTGATGATACTGATAGCACTGATAGTACTGATAGTACTGATAGTACTGATAGTACTGATAATCAGCTCTATAGCGAGATAGAAAAAGCCAGCCAGCAACAATCCATCGCTAAGAATAATTTATTGCTTTCTCGCTTATCATTATTTATCAATCACCACGAGGATGATATTGATGATACTTTTGGCATTAAAGAAAGAGAGCAAATGAAAGGTTCTTTTTCACTACCGCGTTTCATGGTTTGGGCTATTCCCATTCTTGGCTTTATTGGCACAGTCTGGGGGATTAGTAACGGAATCGCACATTTCTCTGATGCTATGACCAGCACCAATTCAGTCACCGATGTATCTGCCATGCTCAAAGAAAACCTGCCTTTGGTGACTAATTCATTGGCAACAGCTTTTGATACAACATTATTAGCATTACTTCTTAGCATCCCTTTAATGATGCTTATGCTAACGCAGGAAAAGTCTGAAGAAGCTTATTTGATAGAATTGGATGAGACTTGGTTTCACAATATAAAACCTGCTTTACAAAGCCTTGCGGGTAAAGTTAATCTTGTTGCATCACAAGGGGCTGGTGCTGGTGCTATGCAAGGAACCATGCAAGGAACTATTCCAGAAACCATGCAAGCAGCAACTCTAGGAACAGGCTCAGCCACATCAGATGCCAGCACACAAGCTGTTGCTAATGAGATTAAGCTACTTAGCAGTCAAATTAAGGCCTTGCAAGAAACAATGGAAGACCTCTATGAAACCATTTTTACGTCCAAATTAAGCGATAAACAATAAACATGGCAATGTCCCGTGCTATCAAGGCTCAACGCTATCGACAAGAAGAAAAACTTGAGGTTAGCTTATTTCCATTTTTAAGTATTTTCCTTTGTGTCATGGGCGTATTATCATTTATCAATGTGCTCAGCAGTTTTAGTGCGCCTCAAAAGATTGAGCTAACCGCACAGTTAGCACAAGGTTACAAGGTTGCCTATCAAATTTTTAATCTGCCAGATGGCATCATTCATCTACCACCCATGAGCCACCTTCGTGAACTGCAAGATGCCGTTGATGAAGCAGATAAGGAAACCATCGAAGATATTATTCGTCGTCGTCAGTGGGTAATTAATAAATTAGAAAGGCATAGCGGTCCTATTATGAATGCCGCCAGCGAGCCAGATATTTTTGATATTCAAGAAATTATGCACGATATTCGTAGCCTCAATGAAATAGCATTAAAAGCCAATTATTTATACGAAGAATTTCTACTGTTTGGTATTTATCCCAACGGTGGACAGGCATACCAAAAGATACGCGATATTATGTCATTTACACAGGATGCGCGCTCCATTAGCGTTGGGCTAGAACCTTTGGACTCCAACTGGACTCTAAACCTCAAGAAAAGCGATACGCAAGCACAATGAGAAACCTTATCAGCCTTGATTCACTTACCGATATTGTATCCAATTCTGTTGGCATACTGATTATCTTTGCCGTAATCAATCTGATTCACGACAATAACAAAACCTATCAACTTGAAATCCCTCTTGAGCACGAAACTGATTTAAGCCCTGTTTTTTTTATTGCCAAAAATGATCGTCTTTTAGTCTTGGATACTGACAAAGTTTTTAGCAATGCTGCACTTCAAGCAACCACTGGGGCAGCAGGTAAAAAACGTATTTTCGCACTGGATTTCTTTGGTCTATTTGGGCAAATTGATGAAGAGAAAGGTATCTCATTTTATGCCCGTGATACCAGCGAGTGGCCAGAATTTATAGAATTAGAAAAACGCAATTCAAGCTTGCGAGACAAACTTAATAAAATTGATCCTAAAAAGCAGTTTGCCTACTTTTTTGTGTATGACAATAGCGAAGATGGCGCAACCGCAGGCAGTGGCTTTGAAGCCTTTAGAAAAGCCCGAGAATATCTAAAAGGTCACTCTGTTAAAACAGGTTGGCAACCCGTTAATAGCGAAGCACCTGCCAATATTTGTGATAGCAGTTATAGCTCACGTTGTGTTTATTTACCTTCTTATTTAGGTGGAGGCAATACAAACAAATGAGTACCGACTCAGCCTATTCATATTTTGGCGGATGGCACTAAGCTTATCCAGCCTACATACCCATCCCCCCCTTTTTTTAGAGATTTTATAGTTTAATAATGAGCAAAGCCTTTCTACAATTAAAACGCCGCTGGGGTTTACCAGAAGATACATCAGTCGATGAACTGCTTGTCCATGCTCAAAATAAACTCAAAGGTGATCCAGAAAACCCTGAGTTAGCTTATACCGTTGCCGAATTACTTAGGCACACAGATAAAATAGATGATGCCAAAAGCAACTATAAAAATGCCATAAAGCTCACTGACAAACGCACACAAAAGCGTGGGGAAAAACTCGAACAGCGTCTTGAGAAAAAACGTGATCACACTCGCGCAAAGTTTTTACTCTATACTTTTTTGCCTATTATCCTATTGCTCTTAGTCGCTGGGCTACTCTGGAAAACACTTAGCAAACCTGAAGAAATCCCTGCGGGTGGTGACCCCAAGCAATTCGCTTTTACCGAATGGCTCGCCAAGCAGCAAATGGTCAAAATTATGACCACACTACAACAGCAAAATCCTGAATTAACCTTTGACTTTAGCCGCTCCAGCGTTAATGCCCTCACACCAATGGAGTTCATGCAATCCATGATGCAACCAGATGCACTTGGCAAACTCAAACGTGCACAAGAAAGAGCCGCCAAAGCCAAAGGTAAGGACGGCGAAGGTCGCCCAGCATTTCAATGTAGCTTAGAAGCTCCCGTACATTGCTCAGCATCAGATATACCCAACGCACCGGGCGAGCAACGCGAAGAGGTCGTATTGCTGATGGAATCTTACCGCTCTATTTTAAAAACTGAGCATGACTGTGAAAAAATAGAAAAATCTATTGAGACTATTGGCGAACAACTGCAATGGCGAAAAACCGAAAAACGTATTAAAGCTGATCTCGAAGATTTTGCTGTTGAATGTTTTTATCGTCAAAAAAATATTGAGAAAACATTGGAACATGCCCGTAAGCTTCAATGCGCAGGGGATGATGGATTTATCAATAGTGTCTATTGGTATAAAACGGCTATTCAGCATCATGCTAAAAACCTTGAACAAGCGCGTATTTCATATCAATGCTATCAAGAAGCTACCCAGTATATTGAAAAGAATGATTCCCCCCCCGCTTATTTAGCAGCCCGTCATCGTGAAGCAGGCGCACTTGCTTGGCTTTATTTTGATGATCTTGAAACAGCAACCAACGAGCTACTTGCAGCCCGCAAGCTATTAAAAAACCAGCCAGAAAAAACCTCAGTTATGTTAGAGGTGATTTCAGAAATAAACCTTGATTTAATGGAAACCTTTGTAACTGCCAATGTTGATCTTGAAACTTTTCAAGAACTGCTCGAAGAAATCAACTCCAGCGGTTTACTCACAGATGGCTATAAACAAATTAAAGATACACTCGCCGCTATTTATTTTATGCAAAACAAAAATAATAAAGCCGCAAAAGTATCACTCAATAATCTATCAAGCCGTTATAAACTGATGCCAGAATTTATTTGTGGATGGGATTGGGCTGGCTTTAGACGTGGACTAGAGGACTCAATTTCAGATACTGATATTAGAGAACAAGCCCGAAATTTAGTTGATATATCAAACTGCTACATTCAACAGCCAATGCAACAGCGTATCAGCAAAATTGATAAAGTCGTTCAATGGCTAAAAGCACATTGATATAACTATTATGAATATAAAAAAGCGATTACCCATCCCCCCCTTTTTTAGGACTTTTTCTACTAGGTATAGTATGCGTAGCATCTGTAGTAGTGTAAATATTCAATTTAGCAGAGACATACAATATGCTTAATAAAATCCTGCTTACAAATATACAAAGCACTCCCGACACACTCAGCGCAATGACGGCTGATCCATTTGAAGAGCCTTCAAACTATAAGGGGTGGATTTATCCACTGCGCTATTTGCTCGCGCTTCGTTATCAAAAAACCAAGCAAAAAGTTCTCGAGTGGTTTCGCTACAATAAAATTTATCCGATACCTGAAGCTGAATATACTGATGCGCTTATTCAACAGCTCAGCGGAAAAAAATCTTATCAAACAGCTCAAAAGGCAAAATCACCATTATTTGCAATCGGTTTTAAAGCAGCATGGCTCTACCCTCTGCTACTAGCAGGCTTATTATTTGCAGGCTACAATATCAATAACTGGTATCAGCTACGCCGCATCGAAAATGTATTGGCAAACCACCTGCCCTATTTTTCTGATCTACTGCATCGCAAACTATTACTCAAGCATAATGGCAATAAACGCCAAGTAGAAAAACTCGATAGCATCATCGAAAAAGAACAGAAAAAGATTTTAAGTGATCTGCCTGATAGAGATGGCATCAGAGAAATCATGGCGACTCAAATGGCAAAGCTCAAAGATTCTGCCACCAGCAGTGAAGCGATTATGCTCGGTTTCAAAGCAGTCAATACACTGTTTGATAAACAGGGTTTGCCTTTTTATCTCACCCCTAAATCTTTCTCTATACCTTGCTCATCATTGATTGATGTACCTGTCGAACAGATGATGATGATTAAAAAAATGGAAGAACTCATGAGCGGTGGCAAGCCTGAGCTTTGTCGTACCACAATGATGACGGTATATCGGGTTGATGAACGTAAACAGCTTTACTACAGCGAAAATAATAAAAAAACTGAGCTACCCTTATTCCGAGTTAAGCGGGTCGATAAAGTCCCCGCGATTGATAGCGCACTAGGCTTAACCTTTAAAGATCGTGGCATCGGCTCTATTATTTTGCTCGATAGAATCAAAAACTTTGGTGAAGAATCAGTACTACCTGCACTCACTTTTCAGGGGCGTAGTTATATCATTCCTTATTGGATGCAGGGCTATTATGAAATTGAAGAAGCAGTCACCAAAGCCTATAAAAAAGACCTATTTCAGATTTTCCCCAGCAAAACAGAGCGCATCAAAGTTAAAACAGTGATTAAGAAAATCATCAAAAATAAAAACCGTATGCAAAATGCTAAAATGCAACAGACCTTGCAACGCCCAAATGACAACACGGATACCAGCCTCTTTGGCGGAAATTTTGATGCGATTAGTGTGCTACTCGGCAAGCAAAATCCCAAAAAGAAAAAACAAGCTGTGCTAACACTGGATAATGACAGTAAAAAGATGCTTTTAAAGCTCAATGATATATTGCTACCCAGTATCGAATACCACGAGGCCTATCATCAAATCGACAAAAAAAGCTGGAAGCAACCTGCTTGGGTTAAAGAAGTGTTTAAAGATAAGCTATCAGAAAATGGTATCGACCACACGTTGGAAGAGCTAGGAGCTTATCTTTCACAGCTTGCTAATACCAAACAAGGGCAGAACATCTGGCTTAGTAAGTTGCTTATTTTCTCACTCAACCCCATGACTAAAGGGCAAGCAGAATATTATGCTTCAAG
>JALSLM010000229.1 GCA_026988295.1 Thiotrichaceae bacterium | reverse complement strand
AAGTTTGGCTGTCCTCCATTGGGTGGACTTGCATTTGGATTAGATCGTCTCGTTATGCTAATGACGAATACTGAATCAATTCGTGATGTTATCGCCTTCCCAAAAACTCAAACAGCCGCTTGTATGCTCACCGAAGCACCCGCTGATGTTCCACGCAAACAGCTACGCGAATTAAGTATTCAGGTAAAGCTACCAGAGGTAGATGCTTAGGGCTTAGGCTAAGGGACTTATAGATAGATCGTATAATAACTATCTATAACCCATCCCCCCCTATTTTTGCATATTTTTATCAAAAAAAGGCTATCAACTAAAAACAGGATGGTACTTGAATTGTAGGTTGGGTTAGATTATTGAGCGTAGCGAAATAACGTAACCCAACGATTCTAATTAAATTCTGTTGGATTACGTTACCTCGCAATGCTTGGCAAGCTAACCCAAGCTATAATGAGTAAGTTGATAGCTCAAAAAAAAAAGCCCAGTTAATTAACTGGGCTTTTGCGTAAGATTCTATACTATCTTGAGCTAACTTAGTTCTTGTCTTGATCGACCAACTGATTGGCAGTTATCCAAGGCATCATGCCACGTAGTTTAGCACCGACAACTTCTATGCCATGTTCTGCATTTAATCGGCGGTAACCTGTCATTGATGGGTAGTTAGCTTGCCCTTCTGCGATAAAGCGTTTTGCATATTCACCTGTTTGGATATTTTTCAGTGCTTCACGCATGGCTGCACGAGATTCATCATTGATGACTTTAGGGCCTGTTACATACTCTCCATATTCTGCATTATTTGAGATGGAGTAGTTCATATTGGCGATTCCGCCTTCATACATTAAATCAACAATAAGCTTTAGCTCATGAAGACATTCAAAGTATGCCATTTCAGGCTCATAGCCGGCTTCTGTCAGTGTTTCAAAACCTGCTTTTACAAGTTCTACTGCACCACCACAAAGTACTGCTTGCTCGCCGAATAGATCAGTTTCACATTCATCACGGAAGGTTGTCTCAATAATACCTGTGCGACCACCTCCAATAGCTGATGCGTATGCCATTGCGATGTCTCTTGCTTTACCTGAAGCATCTTGCTCTACCGCGATTAGATCAGGAACACCACCGCCACGTACAAATTCAGAACGTACTGTGTGACCAGGGGCTTTAGGTGCAATCATTATGACATCTAAGTCTTTGCGTGGCATTACTTGATTGTAAATAATAGCAAAACCATGTGCGAAGGCTAATGTTGCGCCTTCTTTAATATTTGGCTCAATTTCATCTTTGTATAATACTGATTGAAACTCATCTGGAGTTAGGATCATTACGACATCTGCACCGGCTGTGGCTGTTGCTACGTCGGCAGTTTTCAAACCAAAACCTTCTGCTTTTTCGATTGAAGTTGATCCTGGACGTAAACCAACTGTGACATCTACACCTGAATCTTTGAGGTTTGCTGCATGTGCATGACCTTGTGAACCAAAACCAATGATGGCTACTTTAAGACCTTGGATTACTGATAGGTCACAATCTTTATCGTAATAAATATTCATTTATAATTTCCCTTATTAAACTAAACTTAACTTTGATTAAATCTTTAGCGCATTTGCACCGCGTGTTATTCCCATTGCTCCTGAACGCACCACTTCTATGACTTTATGATCTTCTAGTGTTTCTAAAAAACCATCGAGCTTATCGGGACTACCTGTTACTTCAAGTGTATACATTTTGTTTTTAACATCAATCACTCGCGCACGAAAAATATCCGCCATGCGTTTAATGGATGCGCAGGCTTCCATATTTGATGCTGCAACTTTGACAAACATAATTTCACGTTCAATGTGCTGATAGTCTGACAGCTCCATAACTTTTACAACGTCTATTAGCTTGTTAAGCTGTTTGACAATTTGTTCAACAGATGCATCATTACCTTTAGTAACAAGTGTCATGCGCGATAGCGTTGGGTCATCGGTAGGGGCAACGGTTAGTGATTCGATGTTATACCCACGTTGAGAAAACAACCCAGATACACGCGATAATGCACCCGTTGCATTTTCCATTAATACTGAAATAATATGTCTCATTTTATTCTCCGCTTTATTCTCTGCACTTATTCTGCTTCTTTAGCAGCTTTTGCCTTGGCTTGCATGTCAGTAATGGCATCTTCTTTTGTTAGATACATTTCATTGTGACCATATTGCGCGGGTATCATGGGATACACATTGCCTTGAGGCTCTGTTGCAAAGTCAAGAAAGTAGAGTCGTTTGGTATCTGCAATAGCTTCTCTTAATGCGCCTTCTACATCTGCTGGCTTATCTATATGCAACCCTACATGCCCATAAGATTCTGCAAGTTTTACAAAATCTGGTAGTGATTGGTTATAGGTCATTGCGTAGCGTTCTTCATAGAAAAACTCCTGCCACTGACGAACCATGCCTAGATAGCCATTGTTCAAATTAATGATATTTAGTGGTAATTTATATTGAGTACAAGTTCCTAGCTCTTGAATGCACATTTGAATACTACCATCACCCGTAATACAGGCAACTGTTTCATCAGGATGCGCAAGCTGAATACCCATTGCTGCTGGCAAGCCAAAACCCATTGTGCCTAAACCACCCGAATTTACCCAGCGATTAGGTTTATTAAATTTATAATATTGTGCTGCCCACATTTGATGCTGTCCTACATCTGAGGCAACATAGGCTTCACCTTGGGTCACTTCCCAAAGTTTTTCTACAACATACTGTGCTTTGATGGCAGTATCATCTTGGTCATAGTGAAGGCAGTTGACTGATTGCCATTCTTGAATCTCTTTCCACCAAGTATCATAGGCAGATTTATCTGGATTAATCTCCTGCTCTTCCATTATTTCGAGCAATGTTTGTAAAACTTGTTTTACATCTCCCACAATCGGATTATGTGCTTTAACATTCTTCGATATAGTGGCAGGGTCTATATCAATATGAATCACTTTCGCATAGGGAGAGAACTTATTTAAATCGCCTGTGACACGATCATCAAAACGCGCACCTATTGCGATAATTAAGTCGGCATAATGCATGGTACGGTTGGCTTCAAAGGTTCCGTGCATACCTAACATACCGATATATTGTTTATCAGTAGATGGATAACAACCCAAGCCCATTAATGTCGTGGTAACTGGAAAGTTATATGCTTGAGCAAATTCTGTGAGTTCTTCTGAGGCTCTGGCAGAAATTACACCACCACCTGCATATAGAATTGGCTTTTTTGCCTGTGAAATTAAATTAAGTGCAGATTTAATCTGGCGCTTATTGCCTTTTATGGTTGGCTGATAAGAGCGCATTTTTAGATCTTTTGGGTATTCAAACTTAATCTTATCAACACCACTCGTAAGGTCTTTAGGAATATCCACTACAACTGGACCAGGGCGACCTGTAGTTGCGATATAGAAAGCTTTACGCATGGTTGGCGCAATATCTTCAATTCTTGTGACTAAGAAATTATGCTTCACACAGGGACGAGTAATACCAATAATATCTATTTCTTGAAAAGAATCATTACCAATCAACTGGCGCGGAACCTGTCCAGAAATCACCACTAATGGTACAGAGTCCATATAAGCATCAGCAATACCAGTGACCGCATTAGTTGCGCCTGGACCAGATGTTACAATGCAAACACCAGGCTTATC
This sequence comes from Thiotrichaceae bacterium, assembly GCA_026988295.1. GTDB lineage: Bacteria > Pseudomonadota > Gammaproteobacteria > Thiotrichales > Thiotrichaceae > Cocleimonas. The sequence goes on along the minus strand of JALSLM010000229.1, from coordinate 3,754 downwards.
TGTTGACTTTGCATAACCCTCGGCCGCATGAACTGCACCCTGCTCATGACGAGACAGAATATGACGTATTTCGCCTCGTTCTTCTGCTTTATACAACTCATCATAGAGAAATAAAACTGCACCACCTGGATAGCCAAAAATAGTATCTACTTTTTCTGCTTTGAGACACTCTATAAATATCTCAGCACCTGTTAATTTCACTTAGAATTCCCACCTATTACTGATTGCTAACGAACTAAAGATCAGCATGATAATATGATTTAAAGAGAAATACACCCTGAAATAGCTCTGATTCAAGTTATGAGATGGAAAAATATTAAAACAATCAATTTTTATAGCTAAACATGGCTATTACTGCCGAAGGAGCTAAGGAGTTTCCGCGTACTTAGTGGGGTAATACATCAAGAAAATGCAAAAAAAGGGGGGGATGGGTATATAGATTTTTTGGTACTGGATTAAAGTCTGAAAACTAGGATTTGCAGCTCTAAAGCAACGTCATAAGGTTTATTGTAATTTGTCGGATTACGTTATCGCTAATCTGACCTACAAAAATATCTTAGCTTGGTTCCCCCCCTATGAAAGAAAGGGAGCAAGCTAAAGTAGTTTCTATATTTTTTTCGTATGATGTGGATCTGTAGCAGAGTCAGCTAATGTAGTAGGCAATACTTTAAAGACTTTTACTGCAACGATGACCATTGCTATAGCAAGCCCAAATCCACCAACACCTAGCAGAATTTCAGCGGGTGTAGCAGTGTAAGGATTAATAACTCCTTCCGAGAAAGAGCTGGTGACTTCAGCATTAGGGAATAAAATCAAGGGGTAAGCTTGACCACCAATTAAAATAACATAAATCTGCGCAAGACCGCCTAATACTGCCAATATCGCCGCAACTGCTAAAGCAAAGCGATTATTCTTTAGGAACCGACACCAAATTAAGAACATTGGAATCAAACTGCCCATTATAATTTGACCGAACCAGAAAAGATTAGAAATATTATCACCACTCGCCAAGATAAAGCCTTCAACACCATGATGCTCTGTAGCATAAAGATTAGTTAAATGACGAACGAATTCTATAAATAATGTAAGTGCTAGAAATATTGCAAGTGTATAACGTAATCTATTTAAGATGGCATCTCCAAGTTCACGACCTGTAAACTTGAATGAAGACATAAGCACTAGAGTATAAATTGCTGTTCCAAACACATAAGAAGCTACAATAAATAAAGGAGCCATTATTGCTGCATCATAATATTGACGAGCAACCAAAAAACCAAAGATAGAGCCTGTTGCCATAGTTAATAGAAAACGCCAGATCATATTGGCAATGCCTACTGGTTTATAAAGCATTTTAGCAAGCTTTGTACGATCCATCATAGTCCATAGATAAACTACGATTATTCCAAGAAAACCAGAATAAAGAACCATATTCCAAGCAAAAATTGACTTGAAGTTTAAATGCCCCTTTGCCATTTCGATAACATGACCAATACTTCCTAGATCAAGCAACAAAACAAGCAAGCCACCTATCAATAATGAAGCACCTAAAAAAGCTGATAAACGACCTAATGGTTGGTATATTTTTTTACCAAATACTGTGCCAATTGTTGCAATATTAGCTGCACCCGAAGCTGCAACAATCAAAAAGATTGCAAACACATGTGGCATTCCCCAAACAATTTGGTTATTCATTCCTGTAGAAAAGTGTCCATGTTCCATATGCATAAATGCCCAAACACCACCAAGAACAAGTACACCGAAGACTCCTAGGATCCCCCAGTAACCAAAGCCATTATTTTTTACTTCACTAAAGATTGCTTTTGTAGCCATGTTTATAACTTCCTATATGCCCTGATTATATGCCCTGATAACGAATGCCAGTATTTAGCCCAAGGTCAGCACGAATCTGTGTTCCACCAAACTCTTTTAGAGCTTTGCTAATTTTACTCTCAGGATCATTTAAATCACCAAATAACATAGCTTCTGGTGCCGCATCAACGCAGGCTGGATTCAAGCCTGCATCAACACGATTTACACACATATTACAGGACTCCACAGTCCCTTTTCCTCGTGGTGTCCCCGGTTTTTGGTCTGTTAATGTTTCATGTATAAAACTTCGGGCTTTATAAGGACACGCCATCATGCAATAACGACAACCAATACAGACATGTTTATTGACCTGCACGATTCCATCAGCACGTTTCATTGATGCACCTGTAGGACAAACATCAACACAGGGAGCTGTATCGCAGTGTTGACACATCACAGGCAGGCTAAATTCATGCCCTGTTAGTTTCTCTTTAACAGTAACTTTGCGAATCCATTGTGCATCTTGTTTATTATTTGAGTGTTCTTCATCACCCCAGCCATGTTCTTTTTTACAGGCTTCGATGCAAGCATCACCACCATCTTTTAGCTTATTTACATCTACAAGCATTCCCCAGCGCACTTTTGATGACACTGCTTTTTCAGCTGGTTTAGCTTGTACCTCTCGCAAAAATACACCTGGGGCAATAGTTACAGCTGCTGCCATTGTAGAAACAGCACCAATACCTGTTAGGAAGTTGCGACGATAAGAATCAATATTACTCACTTACTGCTTCTCCTGTGTGCTGGTATTTATAGATGATTTGTTATCAACAAGTTTATCAGAGCTTGTAACTACTGATGCATGTAATGCATCTAGCTCTTTATTTGATAAGGTGCTGGCAACCCCTGCTTTATCATCATCAACTGGATGATCAACATGACACTTAAAACAATCAGGTTGTGCTGCTACATAATTATGACAAGTTGCACAGAAATGCTCAGGATCTGTATGTCTTAGAATTTTGCCGTTATGTTCTTTGGGAACATGACAACTAATACAAGCCTTAAGACTATTATCTTTAGTGCGAATACCCCGCAACATAGTGTCATCACGCTTATGTCTTAGCAGATCTTTATGGTCATAGCGCATTAATGCGATATGAGCATCTCGTTCTTGATCGCTATCAAATTGTGTAACAGCCTTCATTAATTTTGGCTGTTCACTATTACACGAGCTTATCCCTAGAGCTAAAAATAAAACTAGCGAGATAAAATAAGTCTTCTTTGATAATTGTCTGAACATAGTTTTTCCTGAATATATAAACTGAATTTTTAGCGAGTTTTTAGCAATTTTTTAGAAAAAACTAAGCCAAAAATTCAGTAATATCAAAACAACCCTAAAGGATAAGCTTAACCACCTAGACCCATTTCAATATAGCCAGTTGGACAAACATCAGCACAAATATGACAACCTACACATCTATCATAATTAGTATCTACATAACGACCGGTAGTTGACTGATCTTTCTTAACACGAAAAACAGCATCTTGTGGACAGTAAATAACACAGTTATCACACTCAAAACAAAGACCACAACTCATACAACGCTCTGCTTCGTCAATAACTTGTTGTTCTTCAAGCGCATTCATACGCTCAACAAAATGCCCTAAAACTTCATCTTTGCTTGGCACATCTTCTGTACGTTTAATACGATCCACTTTCTCAAAATGACCAAGGAATAATTCACTTGATGATACGATTTCATGCTCTGAACGATCATCATAATTATGCACTGCATAGTTATCACTATCTGTTCCACGAAGATCTTCTTCTTTACCTTCGTCATAACTAACGGGAGCAAGCTCGTACTCTTTTAATTTATCTAACAAATCAAAGTGATGCTTATCAACCTTCGGACGCTTATGAAGTTTTTCTTCTTTATTT
>JALSLM010000228.1 GCA_026988295.1 Thiotrichaceae bacterium | reverse complement strand
GCCATTTTGTGATTAAAAAATAATCATTTGTTTTTTAAGAAAATAAAGGGCTTTTGATGATTGCAGAAGTGATTGTTCTCAGACAGCCTCCTAGGAGGCTGTCCGAGAACTAAGAATTGACTGCAAACCCCATAAACATCATAATCTGAGTTTATCAAATTCGTTAAATAGAGTGACTATTCGCCTCTTTTGATAAACTCTCCTTATAATATTTCTGGGATTTTCGCTTCAATCCGAGTTCTCAGACAGCCTCCTAGGGGATTATACCGCTGTTGTTTAGTGATGAAAACGAATCGTGGTGGACTCGCGAGCTTAGGTAATACCCATCCCCCCCCCTTTTTTTACATTTTTTATTCAAAAAAAACCTTAAGCTCTTAAATTCAATAGGAAACTCTGTGGCTCTCTGTGCTATAAAAAGTGTAAAAAACAGGGGGGGTGGGTAATATTGTTTTTATAGTTCCCATGTTCTACGTCGGAATTAATTTATAGACGCTCTGCGTCACGAATAAAATAAGTTATCTTTTTGAGACTTTGAGACTCCACGCGGAGCGTGGGAACGATAAAAAACTCTAATCGATTTAATCACGTGTTCCTTAAAAGGGATGAATAGTTGTTCTATGTATTCAATAGTCAGTTTTCATCTTTTGAAAAAAGGCTAATCCCAACCAGAATAAAGGCTCCTATATTTATTGCAATGTCAGCAACATTGAAAGTGGCAAAGTGTCCATTATTTAAGAAGAATACATCCCAATCAGCATAAACATCAATAAAATCAATAACTCTACCTTGTAATGCTCTGTCTATTAAATTACCGACAGCACCACCTAAAACTAGGGCTAAACCTATGGCTGTCCATTTCTCTGATTCTTTGAGCTTAAATAGCCAAACGATAATAGCGATACTCACAATGAGTGATAAGCCTGAAAAAAACCATCTTTGCCATCCTCCTTGTGAGCCTAAAAAGCTGAAAGCAGCTCCATAGTTATAGGCAAACGTCCAGTTTAGATGAGGAATAACAGGGATGTATTCAGACCAGCTTATGATTTCTCTGGATACACCATTAAAATCAACTTGTGTGGTTTTGTATTCTATTTGAGCTTCTGCAAACCATTTTGTTATTTGATCAATAGAAACAACAACAAATGTAACCCATAGCCACTTTAAAGCTGAACCGCTTGTGTTAGGCATATCGGCGAACCTCGCCATTTCCACTACCTGAAATTGCTTCTACATTTTCAATACATCTGCCACACAGTTCAGGGTGGTCTGAGTTTTCGCCTACATCATCACGATGATGCCAGCAACGTACACATTTTTCTGAATCAGATGCTTTCACGCTTAGCCAAACATTGCTGATATTTTCTCCTTCTGCAACCATGCTGTTTTCTGGTTGAGAATTTGTTTGTTCAACTTTTGCCTCTGATGTAATCAAAACGAAGCGTAATTCATCACCGAGTTTATCCAATGCCTCGAAGGTATCACCTGAGGCAAAAATTGTAACTTCAGCATTGAGTGATGAACCAATTGAGCCATCTTTGCGTAACATCTCAAGCTGTTTACTTGTCGCAATGCGCACTGCAAAAATCTTTTCCCAATCACTTGCAGATAATACTTCATTGTCACTTAGTTTAAATAAGTGCTCATACCATTCAGATAGCAGTACATAATCAACAGGCTTAGCTTTATTTTGATAGATTGATTGCCAGATTTCTTCACTGGTAAAGCTTAATATTGGGTACATCCAGCGAACTAATGCCTGAAGAATATGATAAGAAGCAGTTTGTGCAGAGCGTCTTGCCAATGAGTTTGCTGGCATAGTGTATTGACGGTCTTTAGTGATGTCTAAGTACAAGCTACCCATATCAATAGAGCAGAACTTGAGTATCTCCTGGTAGACTAGATGGAATTGCATTTTTTCATAGGCATCAACGATAATTGCTTGTGATTTTGCTGTTTTATCCATTGCCCAACGGTCTAATGCCAGCATATCTTCTGGTGCAACGATATCTGTTTCAAAATTAAAATCACTGGTGTTAGCTAATAAGTAACGTGCTGTATTTCTAATGCGTCGATAAGCATCTGCGGAACGCTTTAATATTTCATCAGAAACAGTAATTTCACGAGAATAGTCAGATGAAGAAACCCATAATCGCATAATATCTGCGCCTAGGTTTTTCATTACTTTTTCTGGCGAGATACCGTTACGATCAGATTTTGACATTTTCTTGCCATTTTCATCGACGAGAAAACCATGCGTTAGAACATTTTTATAAGGAGGTCTGCCGTGCATTGCTGTGGATGTCAGCAAAGAGGAATGAAACCAGCCGCGATGTTGATCTGAGCCTTCTAAATATAGATCGGCAGGTGAATATAGGTTTTCAGAGCGATCTAAAACAGAGAAGTGTGTTGTACCTGAATCGAACCAGACATCTAAAGTGTCGGTTGTTTTATTGTACTCATTTGCATCAGTACCAATTAGTTCTTCTGCTGACATGCGATGCCAATATTCGATGCCTTCTTGTTCAATACCTTTGGCAACTTTTTCGATAATATCGAGTGTATCAGGGTGCAACTCTTCCGTTTCTTTATGCACGAATAAAGGAATGGGCACTCCCCAAAACCGTTGACGTGAGATACACCAGTCTGGGCGACCCTCAATCATTTTATAAATGCGACTTTCACCCCACTCTGGAACCCAGTTGACGCTTTTAATGCCGTCAAGTGCTGCTGCGCGTAGACCTTGTTTTTCCATGCTGATAAACCACTGTGGCGTTGCACGAAAAATAATCGGTGTTTTGTGTCTCCAACAATGTGGGTAACTGTGGCGGATTTTTTCTGCATTTAACAAGCTACCATTTGCTTCAATAGTTTCCAGAACAGTTTTATTACCTTTATAAACAAACTGACCACCAACTAGTTCTGTGTCTGCTAAGAAACAACCATCATCACCCAGCGGGTTAATAATTTCTAAATCATATTTTTTAACGACAACATAGTCATCTGCACCATGTGCGCCAGCCGTATGAACCGCGCCAGTACCGCCGTCAGCTGTCACATGTTCTGCAAGAACAATCGGCATATCTCGCTCATAAAAAGGATGCTTTACCCGCATATTTTCAAGATCAGCACCTTTACAGCGACCTAATACGCCTTGGTTTTCAAGCTCGTAACGCTCTAGTGCAGATTCATGCAAAGAGTCTTCAAGAATTAAAGCGCCTTTTTCTGTTTGTACTAAAAGATATTCAAAATCTTTATGTAGTGTTACAGCCATACTTGCAGGCAGTGTCCAAGGTGTTGTTGTCCAAATAACGATATTGATATTATCTACATTTGATGCGCCAAACTTTTCTGCAAAAGCAGTTTGATCGACAGCTAAATATTTAACATCAATAGAATCAGAGGTTTTCTCTTCGTGCTCTACTTCAGCTTCTGCCAGTGAGGAACCACAATCCAAACACCAATTTACAGGTTTCTGTCCTTTTTGTAGATGTCCTTTTTCAATGATTGTACCAAGCGAGCGAACTATGTCTGCTTCGGTTTGAAAATTCATCGTTAAGTAAGGCTTATCCCACTCACCCAGCACCCCCATGCGGATAAATCCTTGCTTTTGCTGGTCAACCTGTTTACTAGCGTATTCGCGGCATAGTTTACGAAATTCGGTAGCATCAACTTTTTGCCCAACTTTACCCACTTTTTTCTCTACAACTGCTTCAATTGGTAAGCCGTGGCAATCCCAACCTGGTACATAAGGTGAGTCAAAACCTGCTAATGTTTTACTTTTAATAATAATATCTTTTAGGATTTTATTAATTGCATGACCAAGATGTAGCTCACCATTGGCATAAGGAGGGCCATCATGCAAAATATAGGTAGGTCGCCCTTTAGCGAGTTTACGCAATTGCCCATAAATATCTGCTTTCGTCCATTCAGCAAGCCATGCTGGTTCACGATTAGCTAAATTTCCTTTCATGGGAAACTTGGTTTTAGGTAAATTCAAGGTTGATTTATAGTCAACCGAAGTAGTGCTATTTTTGTTAGAGTCGTCGCTCACAATATATCCTGACTGGTTAAAACATTAATAAATCAGCAAGGATAACAATTTTTCTTCATCTTGCCGATAGGTTTTTACCTGAATCCGTGAGTCCAATGCGGATAACAGGGGGTAAGTTATTGGTTTAGCACGGGATTTAAAAAGCTCTGCATAATTGAGTTCACCATCTGCTAGCGCAGATGGGAAGCTCACTAAATCTTAGCTTCACCCTTAGGTTAAGCGGGTATTTTTAAACCCGTGATGAATCAATAGCTTATTCACTGTGCCGTAGTGGGCTCACGGATTCAGGTTTTATGTATATGAAACTTTGTTTTCAGTGTATGGCTTTATAAACTAGTATTCCATCAAACCAATGTTGATGGATAAAGTAACTTAATCAGGTTTTCCTTAACCCGACTAATTATCGTACTTTGTCGGATTACGCTATCGCTAATCCGACCTACAAATCTCAGATTTAACCCGCTACCAGCCAAGTAATCTCTCTCAAGCTTGGAAATGATTAAAAGCTCTGCGGCTCTTTGCGACCCCTCTACAGTTCTCTGCGTTACAAAAAATACAAAAAACAGGGGGGATGGGTTTATATTAGCTACTACTACTTCGTTTGATTGGATCAAGGATGCTATTCACTTTTTCTAATGCAGGGTCGGCATTAGGATAGTCTAATGTATAGTGTAAGCCTCGGCTTTCTGTTCTTTGTTGGGCTGATCGGATTATCAGGCGAGCCACTTCAGCTAGATTTCTAAGTTCTATTAAATCACTGGTTATGCGAAAGTTTGAGTAGTATTCATCAATTTCAGATAAGAGCATTTCGATTCTGTTGCGGGCGCGTTGTAAGCGTTTGGTGGTGCGAACAATGCCCACGTAGTCCCACATAAAGTGGCGTATTTCATCCCAGTTGTGATTGATAACAACACGCTCGTCAGAGTCTGTTACACGGCTTTCATCCCAGTCTGGAATTTCATATTCTGGAGGGTTTGGGCGTTTTTCATAGCGTTGCATGATGTCTTTTGCAGTTGCTTGACCAAAAACAATACATTCGAGTAAGGAGTTACTTGCCATTCGGTTAGCGCCATGTAATCCAGTAAAGGTTGTTTCACCTATGGCATAAAGTCCGTCAATATCAGTGTGACCGGTGTTGTCAACCATGATTCCACCGCAGGTATAGTGGGCAGCAGGTACGACAGGCACGGGTTGTTTGCTCATGTCATAGCCAAAAGATTCACACATGGCATAAATATTCGGAAAATGTTCAAGTATGAAATCTTTGGGTTTGTGGCTAATATCCAGAAATACAGAGTCAATACCAAGACGCTTCATTTCGTGGTCAATCGTGCGGGCGACTATATCTCGTGGTGCGAGTTCGGCTCTGGGGTCGAATTTTGGCATAAAGCGCGTACCATCGGGTAATAGTAGTTTTCCGCCTTCTCCCCGTACTGCTTCGGTTATTAGATGTGATTTTGCCTGAGGGTGATATAAGCAAGTGGGGTGAAATTGCATGAATTCCATATTGGCAACACGACAACCAGCTCGCCAACCCATCGCTATGCCGTCACCACTAGAACCATCGGGGTTACTGGTGTAAAGATATACTTTGCTAGCTCCACCTGTTGCTAGTATGGTGAAACGGGATGTAAAAGTGCTTACTTTTTGTTTTTTTCTATCGAGTACATACGCACCAATACAACGGTTTTCTCGTTGGCGCAATTTGCGTGATGTAATGAGATCAATTGAGATATGGTGTTCAAAAACCTCTATATTTTCCCGTGATTTGATTTTTTCTACCAAGGTAGTTTCGATGGCTTTGCCACTGGCATCGGCTGCATGTGCAACACGTCTATTACTGTGTCCGCCTTCGCGAGTGAGATGCAAACCTGCACTTCCTTCAATGTTGTTATCTTCGCGTGTAAAAGGAACACCCACTTCGAGAAGCCAGTCTATTGCCTTTGGACCGCTTTTAACGACATGGCGAACGACATCTTCATTACATAAGCCGGCCCCAGAATTAAGTGTGTCTGAAATATGTGATTCAAAGGAATCAGCTTTGTCTAGAACGGCAGAAATTCCACCTTGAGCATAAAATGTACTCCCTTCTGTTAATACATCTTTGCTTAATAGCGCTATCTTTATAGTTTCAGGAAGGCTAAGAGCCAGTGTAAGCCCCGCTGCACCGCTACCTATAATTAGAACATCATACATATTTTATTGAAGGTTGGTTATCTTGAGCGTTTAGATTATCATACTCTGGTAATAAATTAGTAGCTTTAGTAATTTCGGAGGTTTAATTGACGCTAGGAGGCTGTCTGAGAACTCGGATTGAAACGAAAATGCCAGAAATATTATAAGGTGAGCTTATCAAAAGAGGCGAATAGTTGTTCTATTTAACGAATTTGATAAGCCCAGATTATGATGTTTCTGGCATTTGCAGTCAATTCTTAGTTCTCAGACAGCCTCCTAGCAAAATCCTGATTAAATTGGCCGTAGAGGAGATATGCCCTAATGGGCGAGAATCAAACAGATCTAGAACTAGTTAGGAGAGTACAGTCAGGAGATAAAGCCGCTTTTGATGTTCTGGTGCTTAAGTATCAGCAAAAAGTGATTAATCTTGTGAGTCGTTACGTCAAAGATCCGCACATTGCGATGGATGTTTCTCAAGAATCATTTATCAAGGCATATCGGGGCTTGAAGAACTTCCGTGGCGATAGTGCTTTCTATACGTGGCTGTATCGAATTTCAATCAATACAGCAAAAAATTATTTAGTTTCCAAAAGTCGTAGGATGCCTGACGATGATATTGATGCGCAAGAAGCAGAACAATATGATGGGGGAGCTAAGTTAAGGAGCATTGACACGCCTGAGAATGAAATGCTTAGTGATGAGGTTAAACAAACAGTTCATCATGCGATAAATACTTTGCCTGATGATTTGAAGATTGCTATTTCTTTACGAGAACTTGAAGGCTTGAGTTATGAAGAAATATCAGATGCAATGGATTGTCCCATTGGTACGGTTCGATCACGAATTTTTAGGGCGCGAGAGGCTATTGAGAAAGAGTTATTGCCGTTATTAGATGCAACCTGAATCCGTGAGTCCACTACGGCACAGTGAATAAATCATTGATTCATCACGGGTTTAAAAAATACCCGCTTAACCTAAGGGTGAAGCTAAGGTTTTTTAAATCCCGTGCTAAACCAATATTTTATCCCCTGCTATCCGCATTGGACTCACGGATTCAGGTGCAACTTAAGTTTTGTGGGTTTTTTAAGGAAAACCTGATTAAGTCGATTAGAATTTAGCGTAGAAAAATCTGTCGCTATTTTTCATGAAGTGAGCCGTAATAGTTATTCTATTGCGCCGATCTTCGTGGAAAATATCGGCAGATTTGGC
>JALSLM010000227.1 GCA_026988295.1 Thiotrichaceae bacterium | reverse complement strand
AAGAGCTAGGAGCTTATCTTTCACAGCTTGCTAATACCAAACAAGGGCAGAACATCTGGCTTAGTAAGTTGCTTATTTTCTCACTCAACCCCATGACTAAAGGGCAAGCAGAATATTATGCTTCAAGTATTATTTTTAATGCGCTAGAAGATCTCGACACTGGCAAAGAAGTTAAAGCTAGCTATATTGGCAGTGTTGATAAGAAAACTGAAATCTTCCGAAAACTTATCAATTACACACCCAATGAGATTCGCGCCCTAACCAAACGCGCTTATGAGGTTTTATTTGAGCGTGATGTACCAATGCTTAAGGCAAAATAAAGTATTTATGCAACAATCTAAGTGGCCATCTTTTACTGACTACTCTTTGCTTAAGAAGTCATCGCTTGATAAAACTAGCGATGATACTTTGCTTAAAGAATCTAGTTGTAATTCTTCACAAGATTTATTCACTGAAAAAGATGGCTTATGCTTTGCAGGCACGCATATTATTTTAGATTGCTGGGAAGCAAGCCACCTTAGCGATATAAATCACATTGAACAGGCCTTACGTGATGCGGTTGAAATCGCGGGTGCAACCTTGCTTCATATCCACCTGCATCATTTTACACCTAATGGCGGTGTATCGGGTGTGGCTGTACTTGCCGAATCACATATCAGTATTCATACTTGGCCCGAACGAGACTATGCAGCATTGGATATTTTTATGTGTGGAGATACACAGCCTGAAAAAGCCATTACTGTCTTCAAAACAGCTTTTCAAACAAGCAAGATAACAATCACAAAACATTTACGAGGGCTTAGGAACGCGCATGAAATACCTTGAAGAAATGCAAGAAAACGATATTGATGGCGTTGTAGCCGTTATTGAATCACATGATGAAGATGATGCCGATGAAGCCGCAGCAGGCTTTCGTAGCATCGGTGGTTGTATGGATATGTATGTATTACGCCATGAAGGAAAGATCATTGGTGTAACAGGTTTTTCGACACCACCAGGATGTGACCAAACCCATTGGCTATCATGGACTTATGTGCATGATGATTATACCAATCAGGGCTTTGGTAGAAAAATGCTTATCGAACTAATAGACCATTTAAAAAAGCAACAGGGTCGTATGCTTTTTGTAAAGGTCAGTGACTATATTGATGAAGATGCTGATAATGAAGAAGATGGTGCTATTTACGCCGCAGCTTTGCATCTATATCAATCATTAGGCTTTAAAATTGAATTAACGCACCCAGATTATTATGATGAAGGTGAATCACAAATTTGTTTAGGGTTAAGGCTCAGTGATACACCAGCGATGATAGCTGATATTGATATTGCAAAAGAAGATGTTGGCGTTCAATTTAATTCAGTTTTTGAAATTGCTGAAACTGATGGTGCTTATACTTTCGGCTGGGACGATGAAGGAGAGCAGGTTTTCAGCCAAGAAGATGTTACAATCGGCTTAGATAATGTAAGAGAACAAAAAGGTCGGATTGTATTTATCTCCTTTCCCTCAAACTATAATGGTATTAAAGAACCCTTACTTGCCGCAGGATTTAAAGAATCTGGTAAATTACATAATTATTATGAAGATGGCATTCATGATCAACACTATACTTATAAACTTTAGTTACAAGTTTTAGTTATAAACTCTAAAACTGATACCTGAATCCGTGAGGTCAATGCGGATAACAGGGCGCAAGATATTGGTTTAGCACGGGATTTAAAAAGCTCTGCATAATTGAGTTCACCATCTGCTAGCGCAGATGGGAAGCTCACTAAATCTTAGCTTCACCCTTAGGTTAAGCGGGTATTTTTTAAACCTGTGATGAATCAATAGCTTGCATCCTGTGCCCTAGTGACCTCACGGATTCAGGTGATAATACTCAAAACAAAGCATGGAAAATACAATGACAAAATTTAAACTTACTATTACTAGCTTGAGCACAGCCTGTTGTCTTTCTCTGCTAGTGGCATGTTCACCTAGTGATAGCCAAAACACATCCTCTCTTGCTGATATGAATAGAGCCTTAGAAGTCGCATCGACTACCATGACAACAATGGATAAAACAACCACAAGTACGAATAGCTCTGTCACCAACGAAACAGCAATGAATGATTTCTCCAAAAAATATGCGGAGAAACTCAATAATGACCCTAAGCTAGAGAAATATAAACCTATCGGCGTTGTCCCTGAAGCTGATGGTTCATTTTCTGCATACACAGATGCAAACAAGAATCAGATCAAAGATGCTGATGAAAAAACTATTTTCAAACTTGAAGCCGATGCTAAAAATGGTCGTTTAGTTGCCTCAAATGAAGCAGGTGTTGCTGAGCAACCACACTCATTTATGGGCGGTGGCTTCTTTATGGGGATGCTTCTCGGTAGTATGTTAAACAGACAAAGCATGACAGGAGCCAACCCTTCTGCACGAAAGGCAAGCCCATCACCGCGTAAAAGTGCAAGCTCTGCAAATAGACAGTCACCTAGCGCACGCTCACGCGCAGGCTCTGGTAGCTTCTCATCTGGCAAGTAATAAATACGAATACATCATATAAAGTGCAAAAATATACAAAAAAGGGGGGGGATGGGTTATATAACTTAATACCCCCCTTAACCCCTTTAGCTCCCTGCTTGTAAAAAACGAAATATATAGATAAAAAATATGCAGGCTTACGCTCAACTCAGCAAAAAACAAATTGGCATTCTACTAATCTCTATATTGATAGTGGCTCTCTGTGGTATTGCCTATCAATTAATTATTAGCACAGTTTCCAGTTATCTACTCGGCAATAGTGTTTATCAATTCTCTCTCACCATTGGTTTTTTCATGTTCGCTATGGGAGTCGGTTCTTACCTCTCCAAACTTCTTAGCGATAATTTAATTCAAAACTTCATTACCATTGAAATCGCCATATCATTGGTTGGCGGTGTCTGTAGCCTATTATTATTCATGGTATTCCCAATGGTGCGCGCACTTTATGATGCCACCATGTATAGCTTAATTATGGTGATTGGTGCGCTAGTTGGCATGGAAATCCCTATTCTTATGGGTATCCTCGCTGCAAAACAAAGTATGCGTGATTCTATAGCCCATGTGATGTCACTAGACTATCTCGGTGCTTTAATAGGCGCAGTTGCCTTTCCACTATTTTTATTACCGCAACTTGGCTTGATTCGCTCATCCTTTGCCATCGGTTTAATCACTATTCTTACAGCACTGACCAATATTTATTTTTTCAAAAAGCATCTGACTTCTCCCAAATTATTAACTGCCATAAGCCTTGTCATATTGTTAATGCTTATGGTTTTCACCATATTTGGCACTCAGCTCACTAGCTTTGCTGAAAAGCATTTATATTTTGATCAGATCATTTATAAAAAACAGACTCCTTACCAAAAAATTGTTATCACCAAATCAATTATTAATAATGAACATCGTTTATATATTGATGGGCATATCCAATTCTCGTCCCGTGATGAATACCGCTATCACGAATCCTTAGTCCACCCCCTACTCTCAATTCCAGGAGATAAAAGCCGCGTGCTTATTCTTGGTGGTGGTGATGGTCTAGCAGTTCGAGAAATCCTCAAATATGATGATGTAAAAGAAATTCATCTGGTTGATATTGACCCTGCCATGACCAGCGTTAGCAAAAATATTCACGTACTTGCAGAACTCAATCAAAATAGCCTAAAAAACCCCAAGCTCACTATTTTTAATGAAGATGCCTTCACCTTTATTAATCAGGCTGGGGTATTCTATGATCGTGTCATTATCGACATGCCCGACCCACACAACGAAGCTATCAACAAACTCTACTCCAAAGAATTCTACACCATGATACGCAAACGCATGTCACCCAATGGCATTATCGTTTCACAAAGCTCCTCCCCTTTCTTCACACGCCAAACCTTTTGGTGCATACAAGAAACCTTAAATGCCGTATTTGAAAACACTCTTAGCTATCATGTAAATATCCCCTCGTTTGGTGATTGGGGCTTCAACCTAGCAAGACTCAATGCAACAATCCCCACTGATTTTCAATTTAAGATAAAAACACGCTTTTTAGATAACAGCACCATGCACGCCGCCATGATCTTCCCCAAAGACATCCAGAAAACCAACGTACCCATTAATACCATTATGGAACCACGCTTATATCAGCTTTATTTGGAAGATTTGAAGATATAAAAAGCTTCAATCTAAGCCCAGTCCTCCCTCTAAAAAAAGAGGAAGTCGAGAGAGCCACTAAAAAATCACCTAAACGTAATCCACGTTGTTGCAATATACTTAACCCCTTTTGTTACCACACCTGCGCGATGCTCATGCGTCCAAAATGGAGGGAAAAGCATAAGCTTGCCTTTTTCTGGCGTGACACTGGCTTTCTGAAAAAGAAAATCAGTCGTACCGCCCTCTTCCACATCATTCAAATACCAAAGTGCAACAAGTTGACGAGAAGCAAGCCCCAAATTATCAGAGTCAACATGCCAATGATAATACTCACCCTCTTGATAGCGTTGCAAATTATAGCCCATATCTTTAAAACGACTCATATCTGAAAAATAAGGGTAAATCTCCTTAAATTCTTTTAACGCCATTGCCAATGAACGAAACAAGTTATTATCAACATCTTTCCAATGTGATTTACCACTAGCAATAACATCAGTGGTCTTCTTCAAATCAGTATTACTATTCATATCAACACCTACACGACCTTGATACTGATCTGCTTCATTGGCTTCAAAACGTGCAACCATATCATCACAAAGAAAATCTGGTAGTGCATTTTTCTTTTCATAAATAAAACTATGTGGAACAACTTCTCGAATACTCATTGTTTGGTTACTCTTGCTATTGTTTTTTACTGCTAATAAAAGTCTCAATCGGCTCGGCTTCTGGTGATTTATCAAACAAAGCTGTTACACCTTCAGCTACTTTTTGCCAGTGTGATTGTGATTGCTTGGCAAGTTTTTGTAGTTGACTTAAATCATCTGTTTCATACCAATATTCATAAGCTTTCATCAATGCAGGAGCCAAATGTTTACGCATAGCGGTCATATTGCCAAAATAAAAGTGCAATGAAGCAGGTTTATTGCCATCAAGCAATGCGGGTAAAGTCATTATCGAATCAGCAAGATGATCTCGGATAGCACGTAGCATAATCTCAGCCTGAGTACGTGCTAATGAACTCAACATATCATTCCAGCCTTCACCTAAAATATACCCTGCTTTAACTTCGCCAACCTCATGCTGAATCACAAAATCAATCTCGGCTTCTGCCATATTATTAAGAGCGACTTCTGCATCTGTATCAAAATCATAATAACTCATAGCTCGCGTCAGTGGGTTATCTAAGCCATTAACACGCGCATCATCAAGAATCTCCCAAATAACCCGTCGCAATGACTCACGCCGAATAAAAATACGATGCTCCTGCGCCATTGACGCTGGAGCAGCCATATCTCGTGCATACTCTTCACCTGAAATATAAACAGTATAATTATCCTGCTCTATTTTCTCTTCTAAATCAGCAATAAAAAAATGTGGGCGACAACGAATCCCTAAACCTGCGTTATATACCAATTTTTTGTTATACATTTCTTCATTCAATAATGTATTAATCAAATCATTATCAAACGGATCATAGTTTTTACCCTTAATACTTAAAGGCTTATATTGCAGCTCTTCGACATCATCCCAAAGCCCTTCTCGCTCGGTTAACCAATCCCCGACATCATCCGTTGTTAGCATGGTTTTAAAATCTATACTCTGCTCCCAGCGATACATCTCTCGCATTTTTAACAAATAAACACACAAAGTATAATCACCAGCATGTCGTGCATCAGCAATATGACAATTATATTGCACCGTCTCTATCAACTGCTTTAGTTCATTTTTTTGAATATCCATAAGCGAATACTAGCAAGACTAATGCAATAATTCGCTTTTCCTTAATACTTATCTATAATTCCCACCAGATAAGTCAATGAAAACAAGGTCTACATAAATGAGAATCAGAATTAAAACCAGATGGAGCAAAGAAGAACGCGAAGTATCAGTAGAAGATGCCGTGAGCGTTTTAGCATTCAATAGCTGGAAAATTGGTATGCAAACCCTGCTAGAAATTGAAAATGAAGATTTTCAAATTGACACTCAACAGCAACGCATAGAAGTATTAGAAGAAATAATGGCTTTTATGGTTCAAGCATTAGACCGCATTGTGCATGAAACATTAAGTGATGAAGACCGTGGCACACTAATCAGCATGTATGCCAAAAAGCTAGCCGACCATGTGCAAGACAATGCCCGTGATTTTAGTGGACCAGGTGATTATAGAACCCCATTTATTGACAAGCTCAACAAACGCTTTGAAGGCTACTCAACAACAAAATGGAATAACGAAAAAGACGAACCCGCATTCTCAATGGGGCGAGAATTCGGCACAAACATATCCGACGTATTAGGCCCAAAAGATCGAAAATGGGCACTAGACTACATACAACAAGTATTAATGCCTGAATTTTATTCCCTCTTTAAAAAGACCATAAAATCAGTAGGACTCGTTGAAGATGAAATCAAAGACGTAGCAGCAGGAGAGCTAGACTCACGCCATGTTTTATTACGTGACAAACCAGCGTAAACAGCGCGTATTTTTATAGTTATACCTGAATCCGTGAGGCTAATGCGGATATGAGGGATAAGGTATTGGTTTCACAGTGGAATTAAAAAATCTTAGCTTCACCCATAGGTTAAGCGGTTATTTTTTAAACCGCTGTGGAATCAATAACTTGTTCATCATGCCGTAGTAGCCTCACGGATTCAGGTTATAGGCAAATTAGTATTAGGAGGCTGTCTGAGACTAGTACTCCAACAACATTGGTTTGATGGATAAAGTAACTTAATCAGGTTTTCCTTAACCCAACTAACTATCATACTTTTTAGTAGCGCAAAGAGCCGCCGAGGAATAGGCTACTGTGCTATTCGCGACGCAAGAATATAACACACCGTCATCCCCGCATGTTTTAAGCGGGGATCTGTTTGAACTTTGTGTATGAATTGCATATATCTATAGCGAGATTCCCGCTAAAAACATGCGGGAATGACGGATATGGGTTGCTACATGCGGGAATGACAACGCAGTAGAGACACAACGCGCAGTAGAGACGCAAGCATTGCGTCTCTACGCTACAAAAAATGTAAAAAACAGGGGGGATGGGTATCTACAAATTTATCCTGTATTCATCAAACTAAAGTTGATGAAGTACTGTACTAGGAGGCTGTCCGAGAACTAAGAATTGACTGCAAATCCCATAAACATCATAATCTGAGCTTATCAAATTCGTTAAATAGAGTGACTATTCGCCTCTTTTGATAAGCTCACCTTATAATATTTCTGGCATTTTCGCTTCAATCCGAGTTCTCAGACAGCCTCCTAGTTCTCAACTTTTTACAATTCTTTACTTAAAGATTTTAAAATTGATTTGATTTCATGCGTCGCAAAGC
>JALSLM010000226.1 GCA_026988295.1 Thiotrichaceae bacterium | reverse complement strand
AAATAGAGCGACTATTCGCCTCTTTTGGTAAGCCCACCTTATAATATTTCTGGTATTTTCGTTTCAATCCTAGTTCTCGGACAACCTCCTAGCTATCTAAAAACCCATCCCCCCCTTTTTTTTAGATATTTTTAAGATCACTATCTGCCTCTAAGGTAGCTAATCATGGCGTTATATTTAGGTGAACGTGTGCCAGATTTTTCAAGCATAGGAAAATAATTGCGATCATTAATTTTAGAAATACCATTAAAGTGCATTAACATGTCCCCTCCCGCACGATGCCAAGCATGTAGGTATTTTGAATAGGCTTGTCCCATGCGTGAGTCTCGATTGGCATCAGCAAAGAAAGAAAAAATACGAGGATCATGAATAACATGAGGTCGATCAACACGTAGTAAATGTTGTCCACCTTCATAAGCAAGTAATTTCACACCATATTTTCTAGCAAGTGCTACGTTCTTTTTTACTCGATCTTCAATAGCATTTTCGATAGCTCCACCTTTGTATGCATCTTTTGCAAGACCACCATAAAGAATCTCTTTAAAGAGTTGATTCATGCCATTTCTGCCTTGTCTCGACCAGCCTCTAAGTAAATTTCGGTTTTCGATACGTGCAATATAATCACCAAAGTAGGGTGCAACGGCATAAGCATCAAAATGTTTATAGCAATCACCACCTGCAAGAGGACAGGTCATTAATTCTTCACCCATTTGAGGTGCTGAGCCATAGGCTGAAACAACACAGATTGCACGATTACCTAAATTACGTTTAAAGATACGACACATTTCTTTACTACGCTTTGCATTATAATTAAGCGCGAGAAATAAACGACGTGTATGAGGATTTTTAATTTTTAGCTTACCACGAGGCCATAGTTTTAAGCCCATTTTGGCGGCATAGTGTGTAGCGGGATACATGTTATTCCAAATCTCATTAGAATATTCAATATAAACTTTTTGACCGCGTTTTAAGCGTTGCTTGACGGTATTTGCAAAATTCTGCATAAAACGATCGGTAGCTTTATGTGGCATAGAAAACCAAGGAGATGAATTAGTTGCATTGGCAAGATCAACCATAACTTCAACTGGCATACCTGCATCGTGATTATAAAAGGCAGAACGTGGGGTTGCTCTTTCATTCCAGCGTGAAAGGTTAGTGTCTTTGGTATTTTGCCAAGGCATAAAACGAATAGAGTTAAAATCTCTGACAGTACGTACATAATCTGGATTAAAAGTCTGTTTTTTATAAATATTTGCATATTTTATAGGAATAACTTTTATATCGCGGATATAATTTTTTGGATTGATGCGGGTGATATGAATACGCAAACTTCGGCTGGTAGAACGTAAAATGAAGTCAATTCTACCAGGTACACTACGGATAATTTTTACATCACCTAATACAGTAATATCAGCATCACCACGATAAGTTAAGAAGTGTTGCCCCGTAGGAAAACTTTCAGGCATATCCCATATTGCATTAATTGAAGTAAATATAGGACGTTCACCACGTGAGGGAAGGCGTTTTGGCCAACCATTTGCATCAACAGATACCTTGTCAGATTCTTTGGTGTTGAAAGATATTTTCTTGGTACAACCAGGGTCAATAGCTCGATTTTTTTGCCAGTTAAACTCACAGGAGGTAATCCAGCCACGAGATATTTTAAAAATATCAATAAATGGATTTGCTGAAGAAAGTTGATGCATATTGCTGGTATTGTACCCAAGTTTATGACCAGGAGCAGCCATAACTGAATTGATTGAGAAGATATTAAAAAGTACTAAAATACCCAATATTGTTTGATTTAATAACGTCCTTGAAAACTTTATCATTATTCTCTATTCCTTTGAATCTAAATGTTTTTTAATAAGCTGTAAATCGTTTTTTCTTGATCAGAAGATGAGTTATTTAGTGTGTTTAGCACACTAATAAACTCATTTACTAATTTAAGGAAACCCTGATCAGGTCCAATTATTTTTAGCTTGCTAAATTCTAATCGACTTGATCGGTTTTCCTTAAGGATAGCTAATTTTAACCTTTCCTTGTAAGTCTTGCACTGTTATCTCAAAACCTTTGATGCTATTCAATATTTATTTAAAACAATTTTCTTGGTTTTCAATGAGTTTTTCTGATGTCATTCATATTTGTCCGATAATACTTCCATAAGTTCGGCTTGTTTTTACATCTACTCAAGAAAGCCTGAAGGAGCAATCAAATGGATATTGATGAAGAGTACTAGATAGAGTACTGACAAGTATTTATAATATCTACCTTTTAGCTATAAAATAAGCAAAATGAATTACAAGCGGCAACAAAGTCAGGCAAGCCAAACAAAGCAAATGAGCAATCATATTCCACTTAGTGAACAAACAGCTAATCAGCTCAAGCTTCGTTCGCGAAAAGCTAAAAAAATCAAACAATGGTCTCTTCTTGAGAGGGCTTTGTTGATGGCTGAACTATCAATGATTTCTTATTTACCACTAGAGCAAACTGAAAAAGCAGCTAAACGCTTAGGTTTTAGTGAGACGATTCTTTTTGATAATGACGGCTCACAAGCATATTTATTTGCAAATGATATTGATGTGGTGATTGCATTTCGTGGTACTGAGCCAAATGAATGGAATGACATTAAAGCTGATTTAGATGCCACAAAAGCTTTAGCAGAAACTGTTGGAAAAGTTCATCGTGGCTTTAAAAAAGAAGTTGATGATATTTGGCCATTACTTGAAAAAAAACTTTCTGCTAATCAAAAAAACCTCGATAAATACCTTTGGTTTACGGGACACTCATTAGGTGGAGCAATGGCAGCAATTTGTGCTGGGCGTTGTCAACTCTCTGCGATTAAAACCTATCCTGAGCAATTACATACCTTTGGCAGCCCTCGTGTTGGTACAAAGCGGTACATTAATCATGCCAAAATTGATTATTACCGCTGGGTCAATAACAATGATGTAGTTACTCGTACACCTCCGGCTTGGATGGGGTATCGTCACGCAGGTAAAGAAATGTACCTAGACTCAGACGGAAAGCTGAAAGAGTTAAACCCAGCTCAGCGTAGTGCTGATCTTTGGAAAGGTGTTTTATCTGGCCTAAAAAAATATGAAATTGATTATTTTACAGATCACTTGATCGATCGTTATGTAGAATATATTCATCAGTCTTTGCTGGAACATCAAGAGATGGAGCAATAATAAATTTAGTCATTGATAGTAGTACCTTATTGCGTTTCCCTTAGGGAAACCCAGATCAAGTCCAATTATTTTTATCTTGCTAAATTCTAATCGACTTATATTTGATTTTCCTTAAACTATAATCCATACTTTTTTACCAAACGGTAAAGGGTTCTTTCGCTGATGCCTAATGCTTCTGCGGTTTTTCCTCGATGTTCAGAATATTTTATTAGCATTTTTTTAAGATAATTTTCTTCTATTTCTTCTAAAGTGGGTTGATGTTTAAAACTAAGCACAGTATTTAGGTTTGTTTTCACAGAGGGGTAGTTAAAAACAAGGTGTTCACTGCTAAGAATATGTGAATCTCCCATTAGTATAAGAGCACGTTCTATTACATTTTTTAGTTCACGTACATTTCCAGGCCAATGGTATTGAATAAGGTCATTAAGTGCATCCTGATCAACATCAACATTGATGCGCCTTGAAAAGCTATGATTTTTAAGGAAGTGTTCCACAAGCAATGGAATATCATCAGGTCTATGACGTAGGGGAGGGGATTCAAGAATAAAAGCACTAAGACGATAGAATAAGTCAGCACGAAATTCATTTTTTTCACTCATTTCTGCTAAATTGCGGTTAGTGGCAACGACAAAGCGCGCATTAGAGCGTAGATCTTTAGTGCCTCCAACTCGTCTGAAAATACCTGTTTCGATTACCCGTAATAGTTTTGCTTGGATTGAAGGTGAAATTTCACCAATTTCATCCAGAAATAATGTGCCATCTTTAGCTCCTTCGATGAGTCCTTTTTTCTGGGTCGTTGCTCCGGTAAAAGCACCTTTTTCATGCCCAAATAATTCAGATTCAAATAAATCTTCAGTTAATGTACAGCAATCTACAGCAACAAAGTTGTGTTTAGAGCGGGGGCTGGCTCTGTGTATGGCATGTGCCACTAGCTCTTTTCCTGCGCCACTTTCACCTTGAATTAGAACATTGATATCACTTTGAGCGACTGCGTTAATATGTTTTTTTAGGTGAATTAAGGCACTACTTTTTCCCACAAATTTATTTTGGGTGCGATCATCTATTGTTTTGCGAAGTTGCAATTCTTGGCGTATTGCTTCATTTTCTAATACTCGCTTTATAACAAGTTCAAGTTCTTGAATATTAATGGGTTTCATTAAATAATCAGCTGCACCACGGCGCATTGCAGTCACTGCATTTTGAACAGAACCAAAAGCGGTTAAAATAATAACGGGAACTTGGGGAACAATATCAACAAGAAGATCCAGACCATTAGCATCAGGGAGCTGAACATCCAATAAAATCAAATCTGGCTCATTATTGCTTAAAAAGACTTTGGCCTTTTTCCATGAGTCTGCACTATCAATGAGGTAATTTTGCTTGCTTAAATGGTCAACAAGAAGCTGGCTAAATACTTTATCATCTTCAATAAGTAAAACACTTGTTGTTGCTTTTTCTTTTAGTGTGTTTTTGGGGATAATATTACTATTGGAAGTTGTTTTGCTTGGCATTGTTATATCCTAAAGTATAAGTGCATTATGACCATTGTGATTCTCAGAATCACTACCAGCATCAGCATTTGGAAGCGTTATGGTAAAGACTGAACCTTCTCCCAGTTTACTTTCCACTGAAATACTTCCATTAAATCGTTTCACAATTGCCTGTGTAATGGAAAGACCAAGCCCTGTACCTTTTTTTTGATCTGAACGATGGCTAAAGAATGGGTCAAAAATTCTTTCTTGCATTTTCTTTGAGATGCCTACGCCAGTATCCTGAATAAGTATTTGAATATATTTGTCCTGATCAATAAGTTTGAGTAAAACAGCTAAATCTCCACCCTCTGGCATAGCATGATAAGCATTTTGAACAAGGTTAAGAATCATCATTCTTAATTCATTGTCGGTCGCCATAACTCGTAGATTATTCTTGTTTGCTACTTCAAATTTCATCTGAATGTTTTTTGAATCAGCTTCCCATTTTAACAAGGAGATTGTTTCAGAAATAACAGTATTTATATTAATGGGTTGTAAATGAGTATCAGGCAAACTTCCTAGTTTTAATAAGCGACCTGTAATATCAACACATTTATCAATTTCGCCTTCAATCAGTTTAATGTAGTGCTTTAACTGATCAATCACAGGCTCTTCAGCCTCGATTAATTGATCAATAGACTGAAAAGCAATTTGGATTGACCCCAATGGATTATGAATCTCATGCGCAACTCCAGATGCTAGCATTCCTAATGCTGTCAATCTTTGTTCTTGTGAATAATTGACAGCATTTGAAAGGTCACGGATGACTTCGATAATGATGGGTTCTTCACCTAAACCGCTACCTGAAATAATAGGAGCAGCAAATATTTCTACAGATTGCTTCTCTTTTTCAATATTAATATGGTGATGTATTGCTTTTACAGGCTTTCGATTCTTGTTAATTTCAAATAAAGGGCAGATTTCCATAGTCGGGATGCAGGGCTTATCACGATCATGAATGGCATAGCACTTATGATTGATAATACTTTCAGGATCTCCCGTAAATTGCTCAGCATAAGATTTATTGTAGAGTAGAATATTATAGTTTTGATCTAAAACACGAATTCCATCTGGAATTCCATCGAGTAAAGACTGTAAAAATAGTTGTCGTTTCTCTATGTTATCCCACTGTTTTTCAATGGTTTCAACCATATTATCAAATGATTTTCCTAACTGTGATATCTCATCATTACCTTTTAGATTAACACGCGCCTGCAAGTCTCCATGCGCAAATTCATTTTGAGCATTTAATAGTTTTTTAACAGGTTTAAGTACAAATTGCCCCATAAACCACCAACCACCAAATAGTGTGATAAGCAACAGGGTTGAGCCTGTTCCCATAAGAACTAAAGTAGTTTCTTGAGCATGTTTTTTTAGTGTGGTTGCATCAAAATCAACAACTAAAACCCCATTAATAGGATTTTTGCTTTTATCATCGTGACAGATACTACACTCTGTTTTGTTGTAAATTGGATTAATACTTCTGAGCACCTCTTTTTTATCACCCGTATCAATAAAAAGAGTTTTGTCATGAATAGTGCTTCCAATTTGATGATCTACATTGCCAAGAAACTGCTTCTCAGAAGAAAAACGCACAGTTCCTTGAGGGTTGAAAATCATTACCCGCATAATCTCATCTTGCTTCCCAAAACTTGTAAGAATATCTCTGAGGCCATTGAGATCACGTTTAAGCATGGCATTCTCAAGCGATGTTTGCAGTAGCTTATTGAGATGCAAAGAGGTATTAGCACGTTCACTGGTTAATTGCTTCTGATACAAGCTAATAAATAAAATTGTAAAAAGAATAGAAATTGCCACTAAGCCAGAAGCCATGCCTAAAATATATTTTCTATTTAATTTTTGTTCTATCCAATGGTACAAATGCAGTAGCATATTTTTATTTCCTTCGTTATTAGAGCAGAAAATCCACCTATAATGAATATATATATGAAATGCTTCTTGATTCTATCTCAAAATTAGGCTATCAACTTAAGGAAACACTGATCAAGTCTAATTATTTTTAGCTTGCTAAATTCTAATCGACTTAATCAGGCTTTCCTTAATCAAATGTAAAAGTATGGGTACAGGTATAGGATAGTAACCACTCTTAGTAAAGAAGCTCTGCCGATTTGACATAGAATTACGCTAATTTGATTAGCTACTATTGAATTATGAGCAAGTTTATATGTCTAAATAAAATTATATTATGTTTTAAATCAATTGATTATAGAAAAATAATAATTAGAACTATTATACTGGTATGGCTCTTGCATTTAGATAGAGGAGTCTTTGATTGAAGGATGGTTCTGTTGATAGCACTAATACAGTCTAATACGGTATAAGCATGATAAGAGTCATTAAATGATACCTGAATCCGTGAGTCCAATGCGGATAGCTTATTCATTGTGCTGTAGTGGACTCACGAATTCAGGTGATAGTAAATAAAACGGAGGACATATATGAGAAAGTTAATAGTTAAAGTTTTGCTTTTAGCAAGTACATCTTTATTAATATCAAGCGTTTCGGCCTACCCAATTGCAGGAGTCAAACCAGATCAACGACCTGAAGGTGCGCCAGTTATTAAAGAATTTGTAAAAGATGGAGCATGGTATACAAACGCACTACAGGGTGTTAGTTCACCTTACCCTGCTAGTCTCCACTTTTTGGAAAATCAAGGAGCTTGGTACACCCCATTTAACCACCCAGGAATGACAGGTCCCTATGATATTCGGAACTGGCACAAGGCTACCGTAAAGAAATAAAGCAAATAGCTTTATAGCGATGGAC
>JALSLM010000225.1 GCA_026988295.1 Thiotrichaceae bacterium | reverse complement strand
TTGTTTCTGGCTTATAAAACCTGTGAGTAGATTTAGAGCTAATGCATTATCAACACTGTGATAATAAATCTTATTCGGATCAAGAGCTTCTAGAGGGTATTCCTGTAGCTCTTCAGGAAGATCTTGTGTAGCAATATTAGTAATAATCTGTTTTGGCTTGTCATTTTCAATTTGTTGAATAAAAATTTCAAGCAAACTACTGTCACAACTAAAGCCATAAAAATCATTTAGTCTGACACTGACAGATGTATCAGCGCTGTCCTCAATATCATCTTGTGCCTTAACTTGTGTTTCAATTTGTGTTTCAAGTAGCGACCATGAATCAGAGTTTATTACTTGGCTCAGCACTTGAGGTAAAACAAAATGCGCTGTTATGCCATTAGTTTTCAGTAAGCTAATATAGCTTTCAAGTTTATTGCGATTAATAACGGCAACATTAGTGTCATTTTCAGGATTATCTTGATGAATTGAGAAATGTAAATCCTCAATATCTTCAGCAAGATTCTCTTCGAGCGCAAAAGGAATGGCTTGTAATAATTGTTTTTTATTCTTACTGGGGATTTTTATGGATGTTAAAACCACATCATCATTCGGAATAATCAGTAAAACACGGCGACCACGCATCAATGAGCGTACTTTTTTCCAGTCCCCAGGAGTGAAGCGGTCTTCTTTTTGCTTTTTTCCTAAAAGAGCATATTCAGGATTTGCATCGACTGCATTAATTTTTATTAATAGTAATTGCATATTTTCGATTTATTATCAGGATCAAGATTTCTAAGGATTTCTAAAGTCGCGCATTATGACAGAAACTTTACCATTTTTCCGTTCTAAAATAGAATTAATAAAAAGACGGGCATGATTTATCTTCACTTCGCCTTTTAATAGAAAAAAACTACTCTTAACGCTTAAGTTTTTAATTTCCAAATTTTCATCAAATTTTTCTGGTTTTGTTACTTCTGAATTATTATTAAGGTAGTCTTCAAATTCTTTGTGATTTCTAAAAGGCCTTTCTTTAATTTGTTTTTGTATTTTTTCGGCACTGCCTTGATCAAAGCCAATAGCTTTTAATACCTCTAATGAGGCTGTATTAATGTTAATAGGCGTATCTATAGGTGTTTTACCCTCTTTAATGGGCAAGGTTGCGATGTGTTTCAAGAGTTTATTATAGATCTTTTTGCTCTCTTCAGTGTCCATGCCTTTCAATAGGCGTAATTCTGTGGGGCTGACAAGCAATGAATCTGCACTAAAATAGGCGGGTTCTCGTGATTGATAGTAATCACTTTCCGCGCCAAAGTCTCTGGTCTCCTGATCTTTGTCTATCCAATCACTTAATATATCGACAAGATTTTGTGGTGGTCCCATTTCTTGATCGGGATCTAGCTGTGAAATTAGGTCAACTAATTGTTTTTTTGTGATTTTTGCAATATCAGGTTTAGTTTGCGCTTGGTTTGCTCCATTAGCTTCTTGCTGACCCCCAGCTCCATTAGTAGGTTGATGGGGGATGTTTCCCCCTTGTTTTCCCCCTTGGGGTGTTTTTTTAGGTTTAGGGCGAGCTATAGAATTGAGATTAATACGTGCTTGCAGATCAAAAAGTTGCCCATTCATTACACCACCAGGAATTGGAATAGGGGGAAGTACAACCGCCCAGTCATCTTCTAAAGAATCATAGTCTTTGTGTTCTTTATAAATTTTTTCTAGGATTGTACCCGCCCAGTCTTCCATACCTTTAGCATAAAGGTAAGATTGTTCAAGATGAGAAATATTACTCGATAAGCGAATATGTATCTGTTGTCGATACATCACAATCCCTGCCAATGATATGGCAATTCCTGAGATAATCATCGCGGTAATAAGGGCTACACCCGATTGTTTATTTATGATTTTATACATATTTTATTTTGGTGTTACCATTTGTAAGCGTTGTGATAAACGCAAATTGCGCCTGTTTTTATAATTAAGCTTATGATCATAGATGGTAGTATACGACATTACAGCACGAACATAGTTGCGTGTTTCATTAAAAGGGATGCTCTCAATCCAGCGTGCCGCATTAATTGGGAAATCAGGCAACCATCGTGGAATTCTGTGAGGTCCTGCATTATAGCTTGCAGTCGCCTTAACGTAGTTCCCATCAAACTTATCAAGCATCTGGCTTAAATAAGCAGCTCCAATTCTTGCATTCTTCTCAGGTACTAATAAATCGGAGGTTTTATGAGTTTTAATCCCCAGTTTTTTTGCGACCCGCTTTGCCGTTGAAGGTAAAATCTGCATTAAACCTTTGGCTTTAGCACTGGAGACAATTTGCGAGTCAAATGCACTTTCACGTCGCATAATACCATAAACCCAAGCAGGATTAATGGCCTGCTCTGCGGCAGCATTTTTGACTAAAGCTTGATACTCCATAGGGAAGCGCAAATCAGTTTGATTCCATTGTTTAGCCTTGGAAACACTCACAATCGCCATAAAAGGCTGTTTTATTTCTAGCGCATAAGCCGCAGCAACCAGCTTATCGCGTTTATTTAATTTTTTTAAAGCCCAATACCATTCCCTCTTAGCTAAATTAGATTTTCCAATCGCAAAAAGCTCAGTGGCACGTTGAAAGGCAGGCATTTTTTTTATATC
Source organism: Thiotrichaceae bacterium (assembly GCA_026988295.1). Lineage (GTDB taxonomy): Bacteria > Pseudomonadota > Gammaproteobacteria > Thiotrichales > Thiotrichaceae > Cocleimonas. Next base: position 319 of record JALSLM010000225.1, on the reverse strand, counting down.
AGGTATTAAATGTTTCCAGTTAGCTGTTTGTTTAAGTAGTTGAGAATAAGGTTTATTTAATTGATCAGCGGCTAAAAAACCATAAAAAGAAGAGTTCTTTGCCAGCTTTTCAAGGTCTACAGTGACTTTATTTCCTGTTTGTTTTTCACTATAGGCTTTCCAGTACTGCCAAATATCCTTTTGTTGTTTTTCTTGGCTCATTGAGTTTATTGCATCTAACAGCTTTTCCCAGTCACCTTGTCGAATTGCTAGGCGTGCCATCCATAATTTGGCATCAGAGCTGCGATATTTAGCAGGAATAGATGCCAATTTTAGAAGG
>JALSLM010000224.1 GCA_026988295.1 Thiotrichaceae bacterium | reverse complement strand
GGCAAAAAAGATCAGGATATTAATGGCAATAAGAGCCGTTACTGTATTAAAAGATAGCTTCATTGTGTAATAAACAAAATATGTAAAAAAAGGGGGGGGATGGGTTTATTATTCTTTCATGTCTAAGGCTTTCTTAATCTAAGGTTCCTTTAAGGGAGTCCTGATCAAGTCCAATTATTTTTAGCTTGCTAAATTCTAATCGACTTAATCAGGATTTCTTTAATCATCATATCCCAATACAGGTCCTAACCATTTCTCGGCTTGTTCAGTTGTCCAGCCTTTGCGCTTGGCATAGTCTTCTACTTGATCTCGTTGTATTTTACCTGTGCCAAAATAACGTGTATCAGGGTGTGAAAAGTACCATCCAGAAACAGCAGCAGCCGGCCACATAGCAAAAGATTCTGTGATTTTTAAGCCGATACGTTCTTGTGGTTGAAGCAATTCCCAAAGTGTGCCTTTTTCGGTGTGTTCAGGGCAGGCAGGATAACCAGGGGCAGGGCGGATACCTTGGTATTTTTCTTTAATGACTTCTTCGTTGCTGAAGCTCTCATCGTTGGCATAGCCCCAGAAGACTTTACGGGTGAGTTCGTGCATTTTCTCTGCTAAGGCTTCTGCAAAACGATCTGTTAGTGCTTCTAATAAAATAGCATTGTAATCATCAAAGTCTTTTTTGTATTGTTCAACACGTTCTTCCATGCCAAAACCTGAGGTGACGGCAAATGCGCCCATCCAGTCTTGTTTTTTAGATTCCTTTGGGGCAATAAAGTCGGCAAGACAGAAATTAGGTTGCTGATTGCCTCTGTCGATTTGCTGACGAAGATGAAATAGCTTGGTGTGTGCTTGCTGTCTGTCTTCGTCAGAATAAAGCAGTAAATCATCGCCATCACTATTAGCGGGGAAGAATCCAAGGACTGCTTTTGCGGTAATCCATTTTTCTTCAATAATGGTTTTAAGCATGGCTTGCGCATCAGCAAAAAGTTTACTGGCTTCTTCGCCAACTACCTCATCTGTAAGGATGGCGGGGTAGCGACCTGCTAATTCCCAGCTTCTAAAGAACGGTGTCCAGTCAAAAATATCTGAGAGATCGTCCAGTGGGTAGTCATCAAATTGCAAAATAACACTACCATTTTCTTGAGTTTCTAAGTGATAATCTGCTTTGATAAGATCGTGCTTGATTTTGCCATTAAATATTTGAGGTTTATAGGCTTCAAAATCATTCCAATCAATTTTAACCTTATTGGCTCGAGCTTGTTCTAGTGTTGCAGATTTCTTCGCCCGTTGATTGCTTGCGCGTTTTATACGCATGGCATCGTATTCATCTTTAATTTCTTGATGATAGTCAGCTTTAGTATCTTCTGAGATGAGTTTACCCGCTACACCAACGGCACGAGAGGCATCAGGCACATAAACAATTGATCCATGATATTTAGGATCAATTTTTACGGCAGTATGGATTTTTGATGTAGTTGCTCCACCAATTATAAGAGGGATTTTAAAGCCTTGGCGCTCCATTTCATTGGCAACATTGACCATTTCATCAAGCGAAGGTGTGATTAAGCCTGATAAACCAATAATGTCACAGCCTTCATCTTTAGCTGTTTGCAGTATTTTTTCAGCAGGAACCATGACACCAAGATCAACCACTTCATAACTATTACATTGTAATACGATGCCAACAATATTTTTGCCAATATCATGGACATCACCTTTGACGGTTGCCATCAAAATTTTTCCGCTAGTGCTAACCTCACAGCCTTCCTTTTCGGCTTGTAGATAAGGTTCTAACCAAGCGACTGATTTTTTCATGACACGGGCTGATTTAACTACTTGTGGCAAAAACATTTTACCTGAGCCAAATAAATCACCAACCACATTCATGCCGTCCATGAGTGGACCTTCGATAACATGAATAGGGCGTTTTAGTTTTTCAAGTGCTTCTTTAGTGTCTTCATCGACAAAAGCATCTATGCCTTTGACAAGAGCATGTTCCAGACGTTTTTCCACCGTCCATGTGCGCCATTCTAGATCTTGTTTGTTTTCTTTGGCTTTTCCATCGCCCATATAATCAGCCGCAATTGCCATAAGGTTTTCGGTGGCATCAGCTGTGCGGTTGAGCACCATATCTTCAACGGCTTTATGCAGCTCTTTAGGAATATCATCATAAACCACTAATTGCCCTGCATTAACAATACCCATATCCATGCCGACCTTTACGGCATGGTATAAAAAGACTGAATGAATGGCCTCACGAACGGGGTTATTACCACGAAATGAGAATGAAACATTAGATACACCACCTGAAATCATGGCGTGAGGGAGTGTTTCTTTTATGGTTTTAGTGGCTTCAATAAAATCAACTGCATAGTTATTATGTTCTTCAATACCTGTGCCAATGGCAAAAATATTAGGGTCAAAGATAATATCTTGGGGTGGGAAATTAACGGCCTGAGTGAGCACATTGTAGGCACGAGTACAGATTTCCACTTTGCGCTCATAGGTATCTGCTTGCCCATCTTCATCAAACGCCATGATCACGGCTGCTGCACCATAGCGTTTTATTAGTTTGGCCTGGCGAATAAAATTCTCTTCGCCTTCTTTTAGTGAGATGGAATTAACAATGCCTTTGCCTTGAATACATTTTAGACCTGCTTCGATAATATCCCACTTTGATGAATCAACCATGACAGGGACTCGTGCAATATCAGGTTCAGCAGCACAGAGATTAAGAAAGCGCACCATTGCTTCCTTTGATTCCAGCATACCTTCATCCATATTGATGTCGATAACTTGTGCGCCAGCATTCACTTGCTCTAAAGCAACTTCAAGTGCAGTGTCGTAATCTTCTTCTTTAATAAGGCGTTTAAAGCGGGCAGAGCCAGTGACATTGGTGCGCTCGCCTACATTTACAAAAAGACTGTCATCTGCAATATTAAAAGGCTCAAGCCCTGATAAGCGACACTCAACAGGTATTTCAGGTAGCTGACGTGGTTTGCAGTTTGCAACTGCATCGGCAATCGCTTTAATATGTGCTGGGCTGGAGCCACAACAACCACCAACTATATTTAAAAAGCTACTTTCTGCCCATTCTTTGATGTGAGTTGCCATTGAATCGGGCTCAAGATCATATTCGCCAAACTCATTAGGCAAGCCAGCATTGGGGTGGGCAGATACATGGGTGGTACTGATTCGTGATAGCTCTTGCACATATTGGCGTAATGCATCAGGGCCTAATGCACAGTTTAGTCCGATGGATAATGGCTCTGCATGAATCAGTGAATTATAAAAGGCTTCTGTTGTTTGACCTGATAAAGTTCGACCCGAGGCATCTGTGATTGTGCCAGAAATCATAATGGGTAATTCAATATTATCTTCATCAAAGACTGTTTTGACAGCAAAGATTGCAGCCTTGGCATTGAGTGTATCAAAGATGGTTTCAATCAGAATAATATCTGCGCCACCTTCGATTAAGCCTCGCGTTGAGGCACTATAGTCATCAACAAGCGCATCAAAAGTGATGGCACGAAAACCTGGATCATTGACATCAGGTGACATGCTACAGGTTTTACTGGTGGGGCCGAGAACACCAGCAACAAAGCGAGGTTTATCTGCTGTGCTATATTTGTCAGCCGCTTCTCTGGCAACTTTTGCACCTTCTACATTTAGCTCATAGGCTAAATCTTCCATTTCATAATCAGACATGCTGACACGAGTGGCATTGAAGGTATTGGTTTCTAAAATATCAGCACCTGCTTCAAGGTATTCTTCATGAATGCCTTGAATGATTTTGGGAGCTGTAATTGACAGCAAGTCGTTATTGCCTTTGATATCCATGTGATAATCAGCAAAGCGTTCACCACGATAGTCAGCCTCACTGAGCTTGTGGCGCTGAATCATTGTTCCCATCGCACCATCAAGGATTAGGATGCGTGTTTTTAGTAGTTGTTGTAGTTGTGTAGTCTTGTTATTCATAGGGCGGTAGTTTATTTGATTTTAACTCTCTTTTATATGGCGATCTGCTAAAAATGGAGTATGCGCTATTGTATATCTATTTGGGTATTCTTTTTGAATAGAATAAACCCTTATAATCGTACGGAATGGTGTAATATTTTTAACAGTGGTTACATTAAACGGACATGGGGTTGATTGATCTTAATCGATAAAGATCTTGAAATATTGGCTATTTGTTGACTTAAATCAATGAAGTTAGGGTTCATTTTTTTCTTGCGGAAGAAAGCGTAAAATATAGGGGGATTGTATTTTTAATGCTCTAAAATTTCGTGTATTCTCGCGTAATATCATTACAGGTTAGAAGTACTATTTACTTTGGAGAAGGTTAAAACTCGGAACTAACTCGGGATTGTATAAACTACAGGGCTTAATTTACCTTTTTGTCCCAGCTTAAATGCTATTAGATCGTTGCGATATGTTATGAAGAATAACTTACAGCTTCTGAGAGTATTCAATCTGAAACAAAATGTTCTGCGTATAAGTTCCGTGTTCGTTATTAATCCCTGAATCCGTAGTGTTAAATAGTATTAAATGACTAATGAGTTTTTATCATAATTTTTCTTTTATTAACTTTTGAGGTTTCAAGATGGCGCATAGTACGACAGCTGGCTCAGTAGAGCAGTATAACTATGACATTGTGAAGAAATTCGCAATCATGGCAATCTTCTGGGGGGTCGCAGGAATGACGGCCGGTACCTATATCGCATCGGAATTGGCTTGGCCCTTTCTGAATTTTGATATAGCTCAGATTACATTTGGACGATTACGTCCCCTACATACAAGTGGAGTAATTTTTGGATTTGGTGGTAATGCATTATTTGCAACCTCTTACTATATAGTTCAACGAACGTGTCAGACACGTTTATGGGGTACAGGGTTAGCTAACTTTACCTTCTGGGGCTGGAATTTAGCAGTTACTCTCGGTGGTATTGGTTATCTCATGGGGATTACGCAGGGTCGTGAATATGCAGAACCTGAGTGGTATGTTGATTTAATCATTCTTTTTGTTTGGGTGGCTTATTTCCTTATTTACACAATGACGCTACTTAAGCGTAATCAACCTCATATTTATGTGGCAAACTGGTTCTTTATGAGCTTTATTCTTGCCGTTGCATTGTTGCATATCTTTAACAACTTAGCTGTACCAGTAAGCTTCTTTGGGGTTAAGTCTTATAGTTTGTTCTCAGGTGCGCAAGATGCCATGACGCAGTGGTGGTATGGTCATAATGCGGTTGGCTTCTTCTTAACAGCGGCATTCCTCGGAATGATGTATTACTTTGTACCTAAGCAAGCAGGTCGTCCTGTTTATTCTTATCGTTTGTCGATTATTCACTTTTGGGCATTGAGCTTTATGTATATGTGGGTTGGTACTCATCATTTACATTGGACTGCAATACCTGACTGGACATCATCTCTAGCGGCGGCATTTTCAATTATGCTATTGATGCCATCTTGGGGTGGTATGATCAATGGTATTATGACCTTATCAGGTGCATGGGATAAGCTACGTTCTGATCCTATTATGATGTTCTTGATTACTTCATTGTCTTTCTACGGTATGTCTACCTTTGAAGGTCCTATGATGTCACTAAAAAGTGTAAATGCACTTTCTCATTATACAGACTGGACAGTTGGACACGTGCATTCTGGTGCTTTGGGTTGGGTTGCAATGGTTACCTTCGGCTCTCTTTATCACATGATGCCTAAGATTTGGAATACAACAATTTATAGTATTAGATTGATTTATGTTCACTTCTTCTTAGCGACTATCGGTATTTTGCTTTATATCACAGCCTTATGGGTGTCAGGTATTGGTCAAGGCTTGATGTTAAGAGCATTTGATGAATACGGAAATCTAGCATACAGCTTTATTGAAACAGTTGTCTTTATGCATGGTCCATTAGTAGCCAGAGCGGTTGCAGGTATGTTCTTTGTTACAGGAATGTTGGTGATGACATTCAATATCTGGATGACAATCGCGAAACGTGAAACTGTTAGTGATGTTGCAACTTCAGCAGCTAAAGCATAAGGGAGAATACAATGTTATTTAAACACGAAAGTATAGAAACAAATGCTGCATTGTTGATTGTTCTGACATTGGCAGCAATTAGTATTGGTGGTTTAGTAGAAATTGTACCTTTGCACTTTATTGAAGGAACGGTTGAAGATGTTAAAACTGGTGATGGTAAAGATGCAGTACGTCCATATACACCACTTGAACAATTAGGTCGTGATGTATATACCCGTGAAGGCTGTTATTTGTGTCATTCTCAAATGATTCGTCCTTTTCGTGATGAAGCTTTGCGCTATGGTCATTATTCATTGGCGGCAGAATCACAATATGATCATCCATTCCAATGGGGTTCAAAACGTACAGGGCCAGATTTAGCTCGTGTAGGTGGCAAATATTCAAGTGCTTGGCATGTCAAACACTTGACAGCACCTCGTTCTGTTGTTCCTGAGTCTATTATGCCAAACTACCCTTGGTTGTCAGAAAACAAGCTTGATTATTCAGATATTGAAGCAAAAATGGCAACTCTAAAAGCAGTAGGGGTTCCATACTCATTAACTGATATTGAGTATAAGGCTAATGTTGAAAAGTTTGGCGAAGCTGTTGCTAAAAAGCTTGATATTCATAAAGCTGAAAAAAATCTAATGTCACAGGCTAAGTTGGGTAACTATGATGGTAATCCTGATAAGTTGAGTGAAATGGATGCCTTAGTCGCATACCTGCAAGTACTTGGTACTATGGTTGATTTTAGTGCGCATGATGAAGCTGAGTTTGTTAAGTTCCGCTAGTTTTAAAAATTACAAACAAAGCTTTAAGCTAAAGAGGAGTAGACAATGTTTGACAGTATAATAGATTGGTTCATGGTTTTGGCGAATGCCAAAATTGTAAGTATGTTAATTTTATTTAGTACTTTTACCGCTATTGTTATTTATGTCTACGGTAGCAAAAAACGTAGTGAAAGATTCGAATCCTACCGGAATATTCCATTTCTTGACGATGACGAGGATGGAATGGTTCCGATGAAGAAAGCTTCGCAAGGTTCTTCAGATGAATCTTCACACAGTTCTTCACAGAGTAAAGGTGAGAAATAATATGTCAGATAATAAACATCAAGTTACAAAAGATCCGATTACCGGAGTAGAAACTACGGGGCACGTTTGGGATGATACCCTACAAGAGTTTAATAACCCTTTGCCTGCATGGTGGTTATGGGCTTTTTATGGCACAATCATATTTTCAATTGTCTATTGGATTCTCTATCCTAGTTGGCCTACAGGTCTTGCAGAAAAAGGCTATTTAACAGGTGTTAGCTCGGTTGAGTTTAAGAATGACAAGGGTGAAACTGTTACAACGCATTGGAATACTCGTGCTTTATTAGCACAAGAAATGCAAAATGATCCCAATGAGTTGAAGCGTCAAGAGATGGTTAAAGCCGTCGCGGCAATGCCATTAGCCGATGTTGTTAAAGATCCTGGGAAAAGTGCTTTTGTACTTGCCTATGGTAAAGGCATCTTTGGTGACTATTGTGCCGCTTGTCATCA
>JALSLM010000223.1 GCA_026988295.1 Thiotrichaceae bacterium | reverse complement strand
AACTGTTTTTTATATATGTTTTTAAGCAAAGTAGAAAAAGATGAGATAGAGTTTCGATTGCTTAATAATAAACTAAAAGAAAAAGTTATCCAAGAAACTAAGCAGAGAGAAGAACAAGAGAAAATGCTGCTACGTCAATACCGAATGGCTAATATGGGGGAAATGATGGACTCCATCGCTCACCAATGGCGACAACCGCTTATGAATATCAATTCAGTATTGATGAATATGGATAATGCATTAGATGGCAAAGACAATAATAAGCAATATTTGGAGAAAAAAATCGATGAGGTAGCTACTTTAACGACACACATGTCCCAAACAATTGAGGATTTTAGAGGCTTATTTAAAGTTGAAGCAGAGCAGACTCACTTCACGCTCCAAAGTGTTATTAATGATGCGTTAGCACTAATAAAAAATAATTTAAATGATATAGAGCTTCAATATCATTCAGAAAGAAGTATAGAAATACTCGGTTATAGAAGTGAGCTGATGCAAGTTATTATTATACTGTTAGGCAATGCTATTGAAGTACTTAATATTCGAAAAATAAAAGAAAAGAAGTTAACACTTGAAACTCATGCTTCTAATAACAGCGTTATTGTTAGTATTGAAGACAATGCTGGGGGAGTAAGCTCAAAAAACATTGATACTATTTTTGATCCATATTTCACAACTAAAGAACAATCAGGTGGGACAGGTCTTGGGCTTTATATTGCAAAGATCATTGTTGAAAAAAAGATGGGTGGAGAGATTAACGTCTCTAACACTTCACAAGGTGCGAAGTTCAAAGTTTCTCTAGCAAAGAACCTTAGCAATTGACACTAATTTATGCAAAAAAAATTCTAATTTTCACGGTTCATCACACTTTTTTGCCATACTTTATCTATATTGCGTACATACTTATTTAGCTAATTAGAGAGGTTAACTGCATGAAAGAAGCTTTTAATAGCTTTCTAACAAGTGGATATGAATTCACAAGGAAAGAGAACTTACAAAAATTTCGTTTCGCCATGCTGAACTCTTTATTGATCATTGCGGTAATCTTTTCATTTATAAACTACTTCGCTTTTTTTTTCGGTTTCATAGTATTTACCCCAATTTATGCAAATGCAGTTTTAGCGTTTGCGTTGGTTTGCCTTTTTCTTATTTATATATTGAGAATAAAGAAAGGGTTTTATTTTTTGTCGGTAATCATCGTTCTCATTAGTGCGCTGTCACTCTTTTTCTTCGCATTAGTTACTGCGATTAATGACGAGTTTAGATTAATCTGGTTCTTTCTTACACTGTTTGTTGGCTTCATTCTGTTGGGGAAGATCTATGGGGTTTTTTTGATGCTTTCAATACTCGCAGGTATCTTCTTTGTAGAAGCAGATATGGGTTTAGGACTTTCAAAGCTGGCACTTTTTACCTTTTTTAATTCTTTTCTTATTTTTACGGCGTTTGCTTATTTCTTCTTACAAAAAATCGAAAAAGATTCATTCGAATTCAAAATATTAAATGAAAAATTGGAAAGCAAAGTGGTGGAGGAAATGCAGCAAAGAGAAGAACAAGAACAAATGTTGTTACGACAATGTCGTATGGCGAATATGGGTGAAATGCTAGATTCCATTGCGCATCAGTGGCGACAACCACTTATGCATATTAATTCCATATTGATGAACATGGATAATGCCTTAGAGGTAAAAGAGAATAAAAAGGATTATATCGGTAATAAAATAGATGAAGTTGCATCGCTCACTACCCACATGTCACAAACGATAGAAGATTTTCGCAACTTATTTAAATCAGAAAAAGAAAAGACAATCTTCACGCTAGAAACAGCGATAAATGATGTTTTGGTGTTAATGAAAAATGGGTTTAACAATATCGAGATCGTTTATAACCCTGAGGGTGATATCTCATTATTTGGTCATAGAAGTGAGTTAATACAAGTTATTATTATTCTTTTGAGTAATGCCGTAGAGGTGTTGAATAAACGCGATATAGATCATAAAAAAATCACTATAGAATCAAATGTTTCTAAACAAGCGGTGGTGATATCCATTGAGGATAATGCCGGAGGAATAAAAGCTGAAAACATGGCAATTATTTTTGACCCATACTTTACGACAAAAGAACAATCAGGAGGAACGGGGCTTGGGCTTTATATCGCGAAAATAATTGTTGAACATAAAATGATAGGGAAGATTAGAGCATCAAATACCGCAACAGGCGCTAAAATTACCTTAAAGTTAAGCAAAGACAATAACGAGGATAAGAAAAATGCTCTCGATACTTAAAAAATATTCAATACTCTATGTAGAAGATGAGCCTGAAATCCAAGCTAATATTGCTGAGTATCTAGGTAACTTTTTTAATGAAATACACTTAGCGTCAGACGGCCAAGAAGCATTGGATCAATACAATAAATACCACCCAGATGTATTGCTTCTTGATATTAATTTACCCAAAGTTGATGGTTTAAATGTTGCCCAGGAAATTCGTCAACAAGACGCGAGTGTGAAAATAATTATGCTTACGGCTTTTACAGAAAAGGAAAAGCTACTAAAAGCAACAGAGCTTAAACTCACCAAATATCTTATAAAACCAGTTCCCCCCAAAGAATTTAAAGCAACCTTAGAAACGCTTGCCCATGAGCTAATGAGTGATCCTTCTCACTTTTTACAACTGAGTGAGGGCTGTATTTGGGATTCAAACTTAGAGCAATTAAGCCAGAATAATGATCTTATCGTGCTTGCAGAAAAAGAGCATCGATTACTAAAACTCTTTATCAGCTTTAAAGGGAAATCAGTGAGCTATGAAAAAATAATAGCAGTAGTATGGGAAGATGCATTCGATCGTGAAATATCAATCGACTCTGTAAAAAACCAAGTCAGTCAACTGCGTAAAAAGCTACCCTGCGACTGTATCGTTAGCGTTTATGGTGAAGGCTATATTCTTAAGTAGATTTAATAACTGACCGTAGTCATTTCGTAAACCTCATAAACACGTCATCCCGATATTTCTATCGGATCTAACCCTCATACCGTAACAATTCACCTCAAGTCAAAAACTATTTTTGTGACAGTTTTCACAAAACCTTCACACTTTCACGCTTCGTTACACTCTTTTGCCATACTCTTTAATTAGGCAGTGTAATCAAATCCCGAGGAGCTAATATTAATATGTTTGACCAAAATAAAACCCTTTCATTAATTAAAGGGGGTTTATTAGATTCTAACGCTACGTGGAAGTCTTACTTAGAAGAAGATAAAAGCTGGAAAGATACTTTTATAGAATTAACAGGGCCGATGATTTTGGTTTCTGTGATTCTCTCTGCCATTATCACGTGGGTATTCAGTAGCTTCTCGCTATTTGGTTCGCAAGGAGGAATCGGCTTTACATTAATGCAACTGATTGCCGCAGTAGTAGGAATATTCATCGCCTCATTCATCTTTAGTTATTTAGCAGGTTACTTTAAAGGCAAACATAATTTCAATAGAGGTTTTGCAGCAGTATCACTTAGTGCAATACCTGCTTATATTGGTGCTGTATTCACTGGCTTACCTTTTATTGGCTGGTTGATTAGTTTGGGGCTTGGGATTCTTGGCCTTGTTTTTCTCTATAAAATAATCCCATCCTACTTAGAAGTACCTGAAGATAAGAGAGTAGTACATTTTATTGCCTCATTAATTACTACGTTTATCGCCGTGCTGATTATTAATGTAATTCTGGGCGTAGGTGCCTATCAATCTGGCGCGATGAATAGTGTGAGTCAAACTGATTCAAGTAGTGTTAGCTCAGGCTTATTCGGTGGAATGGAAAGACAAGCGAATATGATTGAGAACGCTGGTAAAGATAAATTTTCACCACCTTCAGATGGAAAAGTGACAGAAAATCAAATCGTAACTTTAATTCTAAATTTAAATAAAACGGCAGATTATAGAAAGTCCCAAGAAAACAAACTTAAAGATTTAGATGAGCAAATGAAAGATAAAAAGGGTTTTAGCTTTTCGGATATTGGCAAACTAACATCAGGCTTTAATTCGGTAGTGAGCACCGCCAATGCGGAAATGGAAGTGGTTAAAACAGGCGGTGGAAATTGGGCGGAACACCAATGGATAAAAGATCAATTGCGAATAGCCAATATTCAAAAAGACATTAACGATGCGGTGAAATACAACTACGCCTTGTATCAAAAATATGCGGATCAGTTGGATGGGCTTTAATTGAGAGTAAATATTGAACAGCGACATGAGTTTAGTAAAAATTAACAAGGAAATAGTATGAAAAAAACACATAAGCCAAGCCTACTGGTAGCTACCTTGTTTTTATTAGTATCGTGTGCATCAGATGGTAAAGAAACGGATAAAACCGTTAAGCCTGCAACGACAGTTAGCAACGCTGTAAATACAACCCTTCAAGACACTTATTTAAAAGGAAAAATAATCGGTGACTTTAATGGGAAAGCATTTTCTCATTTTAATAAAAAAGAACGCCCAGGGAAAATAAGGCAATCTAATAAGAGGACAATATTTAATATAACGTTTGCTGCATTACAGACAAATATTGTCACCATTAGCGTGCTTGGTTATCATGGCGCTGATAGTTATACCGCTAGTAATGGCGCAAGCTTTAAAGTGATAGATTTCAAGAATCCAAAAGGTAAATTTAAACTTAAAGACAATGCCAAGCTTAAAATAATGGAAGATGATGAAACGCATGTGAAAGGTAGTATTTCTTTTGTGGCAATATCCGAACAAAAAGAAGAAATTGTGATAAATGCCCAGTTTGATTTAACAAAAGTAGTTATTGACCTTAATAATCAAGAAGCTTTATTGAAAGAAATCAAAGATAACCCCGGTATTGTTGAAAGTATAGGTCGGCTTAAATCAGATAAAGATTTTATGTTAAAGGCTATTTCAATAAATACATTAGCTTTTAAATATGCAGATAAACCGCTAAAAGCGGATAGGGTCTTTATTCTTAAAGCACTGCAAGATAATCCTAAAAGTTTTTTACTTTTGATGCATGTTAATAAAGATATTAAGAGTGACAAAGCTTTTGCATTGAAGGCAGTCAAAATTAATAGCAGAGCTTTACACCTTATGGATAAAAAATTAAGGAAAGATAAAGATGTTATCGCAGCATCAAAGGGTAAGTAATCAATAACCCATAGCCGATAAAAATTCATTCAAGTCAAAAATTATTTTTGTGACATAGTTCACAAAACCCCCTCACTTTCACGCTTCATTACACTCTTTTGCCATACTTCAATTTAATAGCAATACGGTAATAATATTTAACCCCAAAGAGGTATGAAAAATGAAGAAGCGTTTACCAACAATTATAGCCATTTCATTACTAAGCAGTTTATTGACTGCCTGCGGAGCATCATCTGCAACGACTAAGCCTAGTAATTCATCTGTAGTTGAGCAAAAAGCTGAGAGGGCAGGCAATAGAGCTACAAATAGAGTCGATCAAAACACGAATCGTGTAATTGATAGAGCCGTAGATAATATTTTTAGAAAGATATATTAAAATTGGTAAATACAAAACAGCGAAAAAGAGGGGGGGTGGGCTTTAAATCATTAAAAAGCCTATTTATAGGGTACTTAAAAGCCCCCCCCCACCCCCTTGTTTTCGCTGTTTTGTAATAGTAATACACGGTTTGAGATTATTAAAAAAGAAAATTTGATTTAACTGAATTTGGACGAAGTAAAACTTATGCCAGGGGTAACAACAATGCAATCAACAACGAATACCATTGAGGCTAAAGAACGCAGATACTTAGTGAAAACGAAATCAGATGGGAGATTAAATGGAACGGCTTTATTAAAAGATACTTGGCCAGGAAGCAATGATGTTTTTTTACAGGAAATTAAGTTTTCTTACCGTTCTAGGAGATAAGTTCTATTGGATTTCTTTGGATGTTTGATGGCACACCAGCGGGTACTGCAATAATTTGTGTAATTGTTATTAGAGAAATCAAATATGACTTTAGTAAAAGTATTTTCATTAGCTACCTCGATAATCATTCTAAATACGACGCTCTACGCTAAAGAAGTTTCGGCTGTTGAAGTGTTAAAAGGTGAAGCCGTAATAACTATTGAAGGCAATACTCACACCTTGCCTTTATATATATGTTACAGAGCAACCAACACGTTTAAGGGTAAGCCCTCTAAGTATTTAATGATCAGAACGTATAAATCAAGGCAAAGTAAAGAGCTAGGGCCTCAATTTTCTGCTGTTGGTAGAGACCTTACAGGCAAATCAAAAATTTCATATACCTTGTCAATAAAGGGTGGTGTTATGAAAGGAGGTGCAGATTATAAAGGACGGATTTCCTTTAAACATCTAGAAGGAAACATATTGCATTATAAAGGCGAGTCAAAAAAGCGAAAAATGAAACAAGATAAGTTAATACAATCAGTTGAATCGATTGAATTCACTGTTACGTGTAAATAATTGTAGAGAAGGAAGAAGATGAAAACCCATATAAAAATATTTTTTATAACGCTATTTTGTATATTAACCATTGTAAATGCAGATGAAAAAAATGCCATTATGATGGAAAAAATAGATGACCCCTTTGCAGGTATGACGAACATTATGGGTGCAAGTAACGTAGCCCAAGTAAAAAGTATGATGGGTGATAAGAGTAAAGCAACAAATTATAAGCACTGCATTCAAAATATAAAAACTAAGGGGTTTATCAACTTATATCAAGGGATGAAGGAGGAAGCCTCCGAAGGCGGCGAATACAATGATATTAAAAACATTACCCTCGTTGAAACGTGCCCATTACCCGCAAATGGAGGTTGTGATCATGGGACTAGGATCGAATACTTTTATACTGACTCCCGCACTATACTGGAAGATCAAAAAGAAGGTTGTGAGTATTTCAAAAAGAAATGGCTTACTTTTGATTCTACATCGGGTAGCACTAAAGACACAAAAGCTCCTCGATAATTATTAGCATGAGGTTTTCATACGTGAAATTAACCACCAGCACGCACACATATCAATCACACTATTATCGGGAAATTAGATAATGATTAACTATCAAAAAGTTGACCATATTTTTCAAGCTAAAAACTGGCTAATTGATGGCTGGAAGTTGTTTAAGAAGAAGCCACTCACGTGGGTTTTTATGGTACTGATTTTTGTTATTTTTATGATCGTGGGTAGCAATTTCCTAATCGGTCGTTTAGTTGTGGCTTTATTGCTTCCGGTGTTTGCTGGTGGGATATTTATCGCATTAGACAAAGCGAATAGAAATGAGTCGATAGGGTTGGAAAGCTTGTTTTCTGTTTTTAAAGATAAGCCACTTTTAAAAGAATTATTAACAGTGGGTGCAATCGGGGTAGCAGTGATTGTGATAACAATGGCTCTTCAATATCTAACTGGAACTGACTATAAAATTAAGGTTGAACAATCAACGGTAGAAGGTGGCAGCGATGTGTACAAACAGGTCTCAGAGGGCAGTATTTTCACGTCGGTTGTTTCATGGGTTTGGTCGTGGGCAATATTATTTGGTATTCCATTGGTTGCGATTAATAGAGAACCTGCGATTCCTGCGCTAAAGCAGAGCCTTGTTGCTTGCTTGATTAACATTATTCCTCTACTTATTTTTATTGGAATGACTATTTTACTAACAATAATTTCAATTCTACCTGTAGGGCTTGGTCTATTTGTGCTCATTCCTGTTTTGTTTGGAGCGACAT
>JALSLM010000222.1 GCA_026988295.1 Thiotrichaceae bacterium | reverse complement strand
TAAGAACCCCGGAGAGCATGTGGTTATTTTCTTCCGAAAACAATTGAATGCCTCTGTATGAGGGTCTAGGAGGTGATATCAACTCACTTCAAGCATTGCTTGTGCTTTTCCTTGGGAACACTGATGTTATTTTATGTTATTAATCTGAGGCTATTTAAAGAAAGCTTGATTAAGTTGATTAGAGTTTAACGCAGAAAAATCTATCACTATTTTAATCAAGTAAGTCTTACAAAAGGAATCTTTTATTTGGTAGATAATACGGTATAAAAAATACAAATAAAGGGGGGTATACTCTCTGTAAACCTGAATATATCCTTCTGGTAGCCTCCTAGCCCTTACCCATACCTCATAAATTTTGTACTCAAAATTCAAATCAAAAATAATAATCTTGTAAATTCAGCGGGTTAAAACAACCTCGACTAAAATTAGGTTCTCAAGGTAATAAATTCCTATATAGAATGGTAAGAAACACAGGAATTTATAAATTAGCAGTCATAACAAAATCTGTAACCATATGTTTTATTTATATTTAAAATTCGATATACGCTGATCTTATTTATGGGTAAAGGGTAGTCCTAGGCCGCGAAAATGATGGAGTTAGAAAATATACTAAATTAACAATGCCAGAAATTTTAAGTTATAATTCTGCACCATAGTGTGAGACTTTAGATTTTTATTCAGTTGGGCAAGTTGCTTGAATGAGTTGGCTGATGCGTTCAGCTCTATCATTATTATTTTGTTTTAGTTTATCCATGATGCTGTCCCAGACTTTACAAGCTTTTTGATTCTTTTTCCAAGCTTTGTAGAGAAACCCTAAATTTGTTTTTTGGCTGATAATGCCGTTGCTGTGATTTTTCTCTGTGTAAATTTCAATAGCTCTTAAATGAAAATCTTCGGCTAATTCAAAGTTATTTTTCTTGCGATTTATGATGGCAAGGTTGCCATATTGGTCAGCGGTTGCAATAGTGCGTTTGATGTCTTTGTTTAAATTAAGAGATCGTTCGAAATATTCCTTAGATTTGTCAAATTCTCCATTTTGCTGAGCAAGTATTCCAAGGTTGCTGTAGAGATTGGCAATATTATCTTGAAAATTATTGTTAATACTGATCTCTAAGGCATTTTCATAATAAAATTGTGCTTTTTCAGTATCATTCATGATTTGTTTGAGACTACCTAATGCTGAATATATAGTAACTATGCTCTCTGTATTATCTTGTTCTACATAGCTTTTTAGTGCTTTAAGATAATATTTTTCTGCTTTTTTAAGGTTTTTTATTTTAATATATAGGCTAGCTAAATTCTGAGCAGTACTTGCTATCCCTGCGTTATTTTTTGCAGATTCATAGATTTCTAATGCTTGTATGAAAGCCTCTTCTGCTGCTTTTAAATTGCCTTTTGATTGATTGAGTAAACCAAGGTTAGCAAATGAAAGAGCGTCATTAGTTTCACCCTTGTTTTCTAGGGACTGTACTTTTTTATAGGCGGCTTCTGCATTATTAAACTGTCTGAGACGGCGGTATATATTTGCTTGTCGATTCCAAGCATTGCTATTTTCAGCATCTAGCTCGCTGGCTTTTTCATAGGCTCGTAAGGCCTGTTCTGCAGAGGTGAGGTTTTGGATATTGCCGATATTAATCCAGGTTTTTGCTGCTTCTCGCTGATCATCCTGTTGATGTGCAAGTGTTACTAACGTTTGAATAGCTTGATTAATATTACTAACTTTTAATGCTGTTAGCGTGTCTTTTGCGGCACTTTTTTCTGAAGTGGTGGCTTTATCTTTTTTTAAATAATTTAATGTATTTGTAAGAGCATCTATTTGATCTTCACGTTCTTCGTTGGAACCATTAAAATAGGTATAAACTAGTGTTGTTGCAATCTCAGTCGTTGGATATTCTTCTTTAGTTTTATTATTTATAGGTTTGTTTTCTGAAATATCTAGTCTAGGAGCTGGTGCAGGATAAAATATTAAAGTAGCAACAGTAGCGATAACTAACAATAATGGAACTAACCAGTTGATTATTGGTTTATTGGCTTTCTTTCGTAATTGTTCTGCTGGCTTTTTCAAGAACTAGGTTTCTTCTGGTTTGTCTAAAATGGTGCGCTTTCGAGTATAGCGAATTGTTACAGATTTTGATTCTGCCTTTCTTTCTTTGGGTTCAGAAAAATCTGATTCCCAGGTCCTATCATTGTTAGGAGCATCAGTTCCTCGTCTGCTTACACCTATTGTAGTTTTATTCTTTTTACGGTTAGCTCCACCGTTTAAACGACCAAAGGGACCTTTTCGCTGTCGACGTGAGTTACTGTTATTATCATTTCCAGATTTATTATTAGAGCGATTGCTCGTTTTGTTGCGATTATTGGTATTCCGTGATTTTGAATTCTGATTTTTTTTATTTTGAGAGTTAGGTTTTTGTCGTTTATTGGTGTGCTTTTTCTGTTTATTAGCTGGTTTGCTTTTATTGGTAAATGGATTTAATGGCTCAAGTCCTGGAATAGTAATTTGTTCAATGCTTGCACCTATAGTTTTCTCAAGGTATTTTAATTCATTGTAGTTGTACCCATCAACCATAAGAAGCATGTCTTCTGTGTATGTGTCGGAATGATGGTTTAGGCGCTCAAGATATTTATCTATTCGGCGTGGTAGATCAAAGTGAATAATGTGGCTGTCATTTTTAGCAAGTATTTCATCTTTGATAGTCTGCTTTTCTTGATCACAAGAAATCAATATATCAGAATCATTGACTTCTTCCTCTGTAAGTTCACTGATCATTTCAGCGGCATGACCGTGATTTGAAAGATTCTCTTGAAGTGTTTTTGCTGCTTTATGAGTTGAAGTATAAATAATGGTAGATTCACCAGAAAATTCATCAAGGAGATGATCCATCATTGCAATTTTATGAGTGTAATCATCTGCAATATGGACTTTCTGCGATATTTTTAGCTTGCTTATGCTGTTAGCAGTGCGCTTATCAGAATAGGGTGTAGTTTTTTTATTGGTTTTTACGGTTTGAGTTTGTTCTTCAGAATTATTTTCCTCTTCTTCTTCAATATTAATTTGAATGGCATCTGGAAACAATGATTTCACATAAGGTGTTACTTCATCGTCATCTCGAACAAAAGTCAGTGATGAACAGTGTTCATCTGCTTGCTCAATAATTTTTTCTATAAGTCCGTGTAGATTTTTCTGATAAATACTGGTCAGGTCATCAATGATAAGCATTTCGAGTCCAGAAAAATCAGCTTTACCGTTGTTCATTAAATCATTAAGTCGCCCTGGGGTGGCAATCATAATATCTAGTGGGCGACGCATTAAACGCATTTGTGTTTGATATGGTCTACCACTGACAATAAAACCAAAGCGCATAATATGGTCATTACTAAGACGTTTGATAGTATAGTTAATTTGGCTGACGCGATCACGACGTGAGGTAAGAATTAATATGCGAGCACCGCGTTTATCTGGGTCAGGGTTTTCAAGGATATAATTCATTGCAGGAATCAGGAAAGCTCCGGTCTTGCCTGATGCAGATTGTGTCCATACAACGGCACTTTTCCTTTCGGCAACAATTGGAATTAGCTCTGATTGAAGTGGTGTTGGTGTTTTATAACCAGCGGCTTCTATAGATGTAATGAATTTTTTTTGTAATTTAAAGTCTGAGAATGACAAATTCCGTCTCCCCTGTGTTTAAAACACGGGCATTGGCAAGTTCTATTGTTCTCTTCAATAATCGATATAGTTTCAGTATTCAGAGGGGGTAAATAAAATTCTGGACTTAGTGCCGTATTTTTGTTCTAGGTTAAATTAATTAAACTAAACAGGCGCATTGTTGTTTTATGCAACGTTTTTAGGTTATTTAAACTGGGGCAAAAGGCTAGTTAAGTTTCGTAAGTTATTTAATTCTGAGTCCTTGATTGTTTTTGATTATAAATAAGAAAAGATTGCCGTTAAAATTTAATAAGTAGTTTTTGTGACCTTGAAAATATGATGTTGTTCCCCGCAATATCACAAAAGTATTGCTTTAAACATCAAAGCACCCCTAACAGGTGCAAGCAAAGCAGTTGTTCCACATTAGGAACCCATAGGTATCACTGCGCTCAAGATGTAATCTATAAGATATATAGCTTATAGTCAAGAAAATCAGATTATAGGTATGTTTTTTATACTTACTTGGGAAATATAATCTCATTTAGATTATGACCTATGAGGTAGTTGCATTTTCCAGTTTTTCTCCTCATCTCGCAAAGTTAGTATTTCCACGCCATCTGTAGTGATGTAAAGCGTATGCTCCCATTGTGCGGAAAGTCTTCGGTCTTTGGTTTCGACTGTCCATTTATCATTTAGGGTTTTAATATGACGCTTGCCTTGGTTAATCATGGGTTCAATAGTGAATGTCATACCAGTAGTCAATATTATGCCGGTATCAGGCTTACCATAATGTAATACCTGTGGCTCTTCATGAAATTTTTCACCAATGCCATGACCGCAATACTCACGCACTACCGAATAATGCTGTGCTTCTGAATATGTTTGAATTGCATGGCCAATATCTCCCAGTTTTATTCCAGGTTTGACCATGTCAATCCCAATATAAAGAGCTGTTTGGGCAATATCACAAAGGCGTTGTGCGGCTACATTTGTTTTGCCAACAAGA
This sequence comes from Thiotrichaceae bacterium, assembly GCA_026988295.1. Taxonomy (GTDB): domain Bacteria; phylum Pseudomonadota; class Gammaproteobacteria; order Thiotrichales; family Thiotrichaceae; genus Cocleimonas. Next base: position 3,126 of record JALSLM010000222.1, on the reverse strand, counting down.
AACATTTTACTGGTATCCCCATGATAACCATCTTTTATAACGGTTATATCTATATTGATAATATCACCTTTTTTTAATTTCTTGTTATTAGGTATGCCATGACAAACTTGGTGATTAACAGAGGTGCATATTGATTTTGGAAAGCCGTGATAGTTTAAGGGAGCAGGAATTGCATCCTGTTCATTAACGATATAGTCATGGCAGATAGTATCTAACTCATCAGTGGAAATTCCTGCAACGACGTATGGCTTAATCATATCAAGAACATCAGCAGCAAGACGGCCCGCAATACGCATTTTCTCAATTTGTTCGGGTGTTTTAATTATAATGCTCATGAGTAAAGGCTTCCTAATAGTGTATTAAAAATAAATGGGGATTTGTACTGATTATGCCGTAGTTTTACTAGAGAAGAGAAGCGCTTTGTGGTATAAAGTGCGCCGCGCTTTTTAAGATAAGCTGTGTTGTGGCTTATCGTTCTAGCGTAAATTAAATGGAGTATGCAAATTATTTGATTTGCACTTCAAATTCACACACATATCATCACAGTATTGCGGGGTGCTTGTTGTTCATACGGAATAGCAAGTCGTTTTATTGGATATGTGGAGGCCTAACCCAAGAGGAAATTATTATGGCTAAAGTAACTATGCGCCAAATGCTGGAAGCTGGTGTTCATTTCGGACATCAAACCCGCTACTGGAACCCAAAAATGGCACCTTATATCTTTGGTGACCGAAACAAGATCCACATCATCAACCTTGAAAAAACCTTGCCCATGTTTAACGATGCGTTAAATTTTGCAGGTAAAATTGCCTCAAAAGGTGGCAAAGTCATGTTTGTGGGTACTAAGCGTGCCGCACAAAAATCAGTTCGTGAAGAAGCACTGCGTTGTAAAATGCCATTCGTTGACCAACGTTGGTTGGGTGGAATGCTAACAAATTTTAAAACCATTAAGCAATCTGTACGTCGTTTGCATGAAATTGAAAAAATGCAAGCAGATGGATCAATAAATCGTGGTGGTAAAAAAGAAGCTTTAATGCTTACTCGTGAATTGGAGAAGCTAGAAAAGGGACTAGGTGGTATCAAGGATATGCGCTCACTGCCTGATGTACTCTTTATTGTTGATGTAGGGCATGAAAGTATTGCAGTAAAAGAAGCTAAAACCTTAGGTATTCCAGTTATTGGGATTGTCGATACAAATAATACAGCAGATAATGTTGATTATATTATCCCTGGTAATGATGATGCTATCCGTGCAATTCAGCTTTATACAGCAGCAATAGCTGATTCAGTTGTTGAAGGGCATATTGCCGCCGCTACTAATTCAGAAGAAATGGCCGCTGCAACCCCTAAGCCACAACCTGCTGCAAAAGCAACAAAAAAAGAAGCACCTGCACAAACTGAGGCTTCTACAGCAGTAAAAGAGGAGACAGCTGTTGCTAAAAACACAGATGTTGCTCCTGAAGAAAAAAAGGATGCTCCTAAAGCAGAAGCTGCGGAAGAATCTAAAGCAGACGATGTTGCAAGCAAAACTGAAAGTTGATCGAGGAATAAGTAATGGCTATAACAGCTTCAATGGTAAAAGAATTACGCGAGCGCACTGGTGCTGGCATGATGGATTGTAAAAAAGTACTCACCAAAACTGATGGTGATATGGAAGCAGCAATTGATTTAATGCGTAAATCAGGTGCTGCCAAAGCAGATAAAAAAGCAGGTCGTATTGCGGCTGATGGTAAGGTTGTAATAACTGTTTCAGAAAACAGAAAAGAAGCATCAATTCTTGAAGTTAACTGTGAAACTGATTTTGTGGCTAAAGATGAAAGCTTCATTAGCTTTGTCAATGCTGTAGGTGCAAGAGTATTAGCAGACAAACCTGCCGATGTTGAAGCACTAGCTGCTATGCCTCTTGAATCTGGTGAAACAGTAGAAGAAGTACGAGCAAACCTAGTTGCCAAGATTGGCGAGAATATGCAGGTTAGACGTTTTGAAATAATCTCAAGTGATGATGGTCAGATATGTTCCTATAATCATGGTGTTCGTATTTCAGTAGCCGTTGCGTTAACAGGTGGTGATGAAGCATTGGGTAAAGATATTGCTATGCATATTGCAGCAAGCCGACCTCTGTGTGTTTCTGAAGCTGATGTGCCAGAAGAGACTCTAGAGAAAGAAAAAGAGATCCTTATTGCACAAGCAGAAGGTAGTGGCAAGCCAATGGAGATCATCGAAAAAATGGTAGAAGGGCGTATGCGTAAATACCTTTCTGAGATTACTTTAGTTGGACAGCCTTTTGTTAAAGATCCTGATCAGACAATTGCACAATTGTTAAAAGCGGCTAACGCAGAAGTAACTGCATTTGTTCGATACGAAGTAGGTGAGGGTATTGAAAAGAAGCAGGAAGACTTTGCAGCAGAAGTTATGGCGCAAGTTAACGGCTAATTGAATATACCTAAACCCGTGATGAGTCAATAGCTTACGTTCTGTGCCGTAGTGACCTCACGGATTCAGGATATAGTTTACTATAAAAAAAGGAGCATTTATGCTCCTTTTTTTATAGGTTGATTTTATAGGCTAAACTCAGATTAGCCTCATAGATTTAGGTGTTGTATTAATCTTAGGCTGTTTAAATTACATTATTTAAAATACCAGCGTAAGCTTCCTGTAATTGATTCAGAGCCATCATCTGCTCCCGTATTAAAATCAAGCCCAACAGACCAGTCTGGTTTAAAATAGTAACGACTTCCAAGAGTAAATGTATTATCGGTAACATCTGAACTATTTCGGTGGTCAAAACGTGCATTAAGCTCAAGCTTTTCTTGGAGTTTATGTCTTACACCTAGAGAAAGTGTGTAGCCAGAATTATCTTTGCTTGTTGTGAAAGCTCCTTTTTTTACATCTGCGCTTGTATTAAATAAGCCGATTTCAGCTAATACATCAGTCGAATCAGAAATATCTGAATGATAGCCGACTCCTAAGGTATACACATTTAAATCGACACTATCAGCTATTTTTGAATCCGAACTGGTACTTACAAAATAGCTCCCTAGAATATTGATATTGTAAGCCACATCATAAGAACCAGAGACCTTAACGCCTTGGTCGATATCAAAGTCATTAATAAAAGAATAATCT
>JALSLM010000221.1 GCA_026988295.1 Thiotrichaceae bacterium | reverse complement strand
CAAATGCTTCATTCGATCTCGAAATGTGGCCATTTGTTAGCACTCAATTGCTTGATTTGAGCCAAGATATAGATGTGGTTGAAAGTAATATTAACTTTGGCAGTTACGATATTGTTATTGTTGCGAATACACTTTATCACTCTGATGATTTAGTAAAAGCTCAAAATAATATTAAAAAGCTACTAGCACCCAAAGGCTTGCTTTTATTGCTTGAAAGACAGTCAGACCGATTTATGGATATGACTTTTGGTTTGCAAGCTGATTGGTGGACACACACAACCGATGTTCATAAACCTGTGCCCTTGTTGATGAGTGCCAATGAGTGGCGTAACACTTTGAAAGAAACAGGATTTGATCAAATAGAATTATTAATTGAACCCGAAGCTACAGGTGACATAGGTGCTTTTTTAGTTGTTGCAAATCAAACTGATGAAAGCACTCAGATTGTAAGCAAAGAGAATCAAGATGCTGATGCAGAACTAAAAACATGGATGATCCTTCGAGATGAATCTGAGGTTTCAAATATACTCGCACATACTTTGGAGCAAGCTTTAAAAAGACTTGGTTATCAGATTATTATTGTTGAATCAGGAGAAACCTATAAACGGCTTGGTTCTAAGCACTTTGCCATTAATCTTGATAGTGAAAAGAGAAAAGAAGAAGAGCATTTTGATCATATTATTGAGACTTTAAATAATCTCAATATTCATTGTGATCGAGTGATTCATCTTATGGGCTTGCATTGGCATACCGATAATATCAATAATATGGGTGATTTAAAGCTACAAAACCTTCGTTGCACTAGCACACTTGATTTGATTAAAGGTTTGGGATTATCTGATACTGAGCACTCACTAGAGTTAACATTAGTAACATCAGGCGGGGCGACCGTTGTAGAAGAGGAGAAGCTTTTTAACTTTTCCAATAACCCTGCTCAGGCTGCACTTTGGGGCTTGGGTCGAGTGATTATGAATGAGCATCCAGATCTTGATTGTAAACTAATAGACCTTCAAGGTAGTTTTGATGCTGACATTACTAGTCGCTTGCTTATTGATGAGCTTTTATATGAAGAAGGATCAGATAAAGTAGCTAAAGAAAATGAAGTTATTCTTTCTGAAAACTCCCGTCATGTTTTGCGAATGGAGCGTATTGCATTAGAAGCAAAAGTAAAAAATAAAACAGCTAATATACCCTCTTATTGTTTAAAATTTAGTACTCCAGGTCAATTAAAAAATCTATATTGGCAAGAATTACCTGAACAATTTCTACAAGCAGATGAGATCGAAATTAAACCTCATGCGGCGGGTCTTAATTTTAGAGATGTTATGTATGCAATGGGGTTATTGTCTGATGAGGCAGTAGAAAATGGTTTTGCAGGGCCAACCTTGGGCATGGAAGTGTCAGGTACGGTGGTTAAAGTAGGTAGCGCGGTTCGTGATTTTAAAGAAGGTGATCATGTTGTAGGTTTTGCGCCTGCCTGTTTTAGTTCTCGTGTTATTACACAAATAACAGCCATTACACATAAGCCACAGAGCTGGAGTTTTGAAGAAGCTACAACAATTCCGACAACCTTTTTTACGGTGTATTATGCATTAAAACATTTGGCTCAAATTCAGCCCGGTGAAAAAATATTAATACACGGTGCGGCTGGAGGGGTGGGCATTGCAGCGATTCAATTTGCTCGTTATTGTGGTGCCGAGATTTTTGCAACGGCAGGGAGTGATGAAAAACGTGATTTTGTTCGTCTTCTTGGTGCTGATCATATTATGGATTCACGCTCATTGGCATTTTCTGATGATATTATGCAGATTACCAATGGAGAAGGTATTGATATCGTTCTTAACTCCCTTGCAGGAGAGGCAATTACTCGAAACTTGTCCGTTTTGAAACCTTTCGGTCGTTTCTTAGAGTTAGGTAAGCGGGATTTTTATGAAAATAGTAAAATTGGCTTGCGTCCCTTTAGAAATAATATTTCATACTTTGGTATTGACGCTGATCAATTATTAATTGAACGCCCTGAACTGGCAAACCGCCTCTTCAAAGAAATGATGGCTTTATTTGAAGATGGTTGCTTACGACCTATGCCATATCGTAGCTTTCCTGCTAGACGAGTTGAAGATGCTTTTCGTTATATGCAACAGTCTCGTCAAGTAGGAAAGGTTGTTCTATCATTTATGAATGAAAATGCCATTCCAATTGAAATGATTCAGCAAATAAATGTACAGAAAAATGAGTTTCAGTGCACAAAAAATGCCAGTTACCTTGTTACTGGTGGATTAAGTGGCTTTGGTTTGAAAACAGCATCTTGGCTGGTAGAAAAAGGTGCTAAATCACTAGTCTTAATCAGTCGAAGCGCAAAAATAGCAGATGACTCGAAAAAGATAATAGATGGGCTAAAAGATCAGGGGGTGAAAATATATACACGAGCCTGTGACGTTAGTGATAAAAATGCATTAAGTGCATTGATAGCAGAGATCCAGCAAGTATTACCACCATTGAAAGGTATCGTCCATGCTGCGATGGTATTGGAAGATGGTTTAATCCGAAATATGACTCAGCAGCAGTTATTGAAAGTTATGAACCCAAAAATCACGGGGGCATGGAATTTACACGAGCTGACTTTGGGAGCTAAACTCGATTTCTTCATAATGTATTCATCTGCTACTACTTTTGTTGGTAATCCTGGTCAGGCAAATTATGTAGCTGCCAATAGCTTTTTAGAATCTTTAGCAAGTTATCGAAAAGCAAAAGGTTTGACGGCGCATTATGCCGCTTGGGGAGCTATTTCTGATGTGGGTTATTTAGCTCGCAATGAAGAAACCAAAGAAGCGTTGCAATCTCGTCTAGGAGGAGAGGCTTTAAGCTCTGACCAGGCACTTAACATATTAGCTAAAATTATTCTCAGTGATAAAGTTGGAGCTGCTGTTATTGATCTCGACTGGGGTGTCATTCAAAGGGTTATGCCTGCTGCTAATAGCGCAAAGTATGAAGAGCTAAAGCGTCAAGTAAAATACTCTGATGGTGATCAACATGAGGACATTCAAACACTCATAACAAACCTATCTCATGCAGAAGTTCAAGAGCTGGTTGTTGATTTATTACTGGATGAAATTGAACATATATTAAGATTGCCAAGAGAAAAGCTGGATATTGAGCAATCAGTTTTTGATCTAGGAATGGATTCACTCATGGGTATGGAGTTAGTGCTAGCAATAGAAGAGCGTTTTGCCGTGAAGTTGCCTGTTATGGCTCTAACTGAGGGAGCAAATATTCAGAGAATTGCGGAAAGGATAACAGAGCAATTGACAGGCTCTAACAGTGGAGAAACTGAGTCTAATAAACCAGATGAACATAAAGACAATATTTCTATAGCCGCTTCTCGTCATGGGCATTCAGAGAAAATGACTGAAAAAGAGACTGCCGAATTATCTAAAAAATTGATAGAAGATGCGATGCAACCTAGCAAGACAATTAGTGAGACAAAGAGTAGTGATAAAAAATAATGACAAAGACTAAAAAGAGTAATCTGTTCGGGCTTAGTGGGTCAGTTAAAGATCAGCTTGCGCAGAAAATGCTTGAAAAACGATTGAAAAAAGTAACAGAAGCACAGATGAATAAAGATGATGTAGTGCGTTCTCGTAAGTCATTATCTTTTAATTCAAAAGTTCCTGATGACTTTTGTCGCTTTGATAAGTTTCCTGGCTACCAGCAAATTCGTATTCTTGAAACTGGAGGCAAGCAGTTAGGTGTTGCCAGCCCTTTTTTCAAGACACATGAAGGTGTTGCTAGAAATACAACTCAAATAAGTGGACAAAATTATATTAATTTTGCCAGTTATAATTATCTGGATTTATGTGGGCATCCTGATGTTTCAAAAGCAGCTAAAGATGCTATTGATCAATATGGAACCAGTGCCTCAGCAAGTCGCCCAGTAGCAGGGGAACGCCCTATTCAACGTGATTTAGAACATGCAATTGCCAAGCTATATGATGTTGATGATGCTATTGTTTTTGTGAGTGGACACGCAACTAATGTAACAACTATAGGTTATTTGTTTGGACCTAAAGATTTAATTCTTCATGATTCCCTAATTCACAATAGTATTGTTCAAGGCGGGCAACTATCTGGTGCTACTCGCTTACCCTTTCCGCACAATGATTGGCAAGCTTTAGATGAGATTTTATTTCAACAGCGCAAGAAATATGAACGTGTGTTAATTGTTATAGAAGGCATCTATAGCATGGATGGAGATTATCCTGATTTAAAGCGCTTTATCGAAATTAAGCAAAGACATAAAGCCTTTTTGATGGTTGATGAAGCACATGCACTTGGAGTACTTGGCGATAAAGGACATGGAATTAAAGAACATGCTGGTGTAGATGGGCATGAAGTTGATATATGGATGGGCACACTAAGTAAAACGCTGGCAAGTTGTGGTGGCTATATTGCTGGAGAAAAAGCATTGGTAGAACATTTAAAGTTCTCAGCTCCAGGTTTTTTATATAGTGTTGGTATTGCTCCACCTGTAGCAGCAGCGGCCTTAGCTGCTCTGACAATTCTAGATAAAGAACCAGAACGTGTGCAATCCCTAAAAGAACGTGGGCATCAATTTTTAGCACTAGCACAGGATAAAGGGCTGAATGTAGGATCAAGTGCAGGTTTGTCAGTGATTCCAGTTATCACAGGTAGTTCCGCAATGGCAGGACGTTTAGCAAATTCTTGCTTTGCACGAGGGATTAATGTGCAACCTATTTTTTATCCTGCGGTACAAGAAGGAATGGCACGTTTACGCTTCTTTATTTGCTCATCGCATACTGAAGAGCAAATTGAGCAGACCGTAACAATATTAGTTGAAGAAATGAATAAACTAAAGTAAATGATTATACTGAAATACCTGAATCCGTGAGTCCAATGCGGATAACAGGGGATAAGATATTGGTTTAGCACGGGATTTAAAAAATTTTAGCTTCACCCTTAGGTTAAGTGGGTATTTTTTAAACCCAGGATGAATCAATAGCTTATTTACTGTGCCATAGTGGACTCATGGATTCAGGAAATAGATAACCTTTACAAAACAGAAGTTTTAGGGATGGTGCAGTAATAAATCTTATTACCTGAATCCGTATTGACCTCCCGGATTCAGGTTATTAGCCCTCACTAACCTTGCTAAGTTCTTTTTTGATTTCTTTTTCCATTGCTCTCTTAGCTTTTCGTGCTTCACGAGCTTCTTTTCGGTCTTTCCAGCGTCGTTTAATACTTTGTCGCCAGATGGAGTGAATAGTAAAATAACCTAGGGCAGAAGAAATAATTCCTAACATAAAGCAACCAAAAAGAAGAGGTTTCCATATTTGACCTAAAGTAGTTGCAAACCAATGCCACCCTAAGTTCATTGAGACTGCTTGTGGGTCGATGCCCAATACCATGCCACCGAGCTTATAGGCAAAGTAAAACATGGGAGGAATCGTAACTGGATTGGTAATAAAAACCAAAGCTACTGAAAGTGGTAAATGCGCACGGTAGTAAATTGCTAATAGAGCAGCAACAACAGTTTGTAGTGGGATAGGAAGCCACATACAAAAAAGTCCAATTGCAAAAGCTTTTGCCACAGAATTACGGTTCATATGCCATAAATAGGGCTGATGTATACTATCACCCAGAAACGATAAAGCCTTATTCTCTCGTATTGTCTGAGGGGTAGGTGAATATTTTTTTAGGAACTTATGGGGCATAGCGGTGATAGCCTATAGAGATCATGCTCTCAGGTCTTTTGTCTCTTTATTATATCTGATAAACGCGGTAAAAAAATCTTATAAATGCGTATATTTTCAATATTGTTATTAATTGGTACAGTTTCCATTCAGTTATTGGAAACTATACCCTCGTTTTTGTTTTTATTCTTTTTGGTTCTGATTCTAATAATTAGTTCAATAATACTTATCAAAAATAAATTGTACTCATTCAAGTTTTTATTAGTAATGGTTTCTGCTTTAGTACTTGGTGTGATTTTATCAACTCTGGCTGCCAATCATCAACTTAAAAATCGTTTATCAACAGAATTTGAAGGTAAGGATATAGTTTTACAAGGAATTATTGAAGATATACCCGATAATAGGGAGGATGGTACTCGCTTTAAATTTAAAATTCAGAAAGCATTTTATCCTGTTCTCCCCACTCAGCTCATTTCCTCCACTGATAATAAGACCTCTGCTAATTATAAGAGAAAAGAGGTGCTAAAAATATCTGGGGTAGTACGTTTAGGATGGTTTCAGAATATTCGGCAAATTCATGCTGGTGAGCAATGGCAGTTAAAGGCCAGATTAAAACAAGCCTCTGGTTTTATGAATCCAGGAGGTTTTGATTATGAGAAATGGTTATTTACACAGCGAGTTATTGCTACAGGTTATATTCGCAAAGGAGATGAAAGCTATAGGATACAATATGCTCCTTGGTGGTCAATTAACCATATCCGAGAGCTTATAAATCAGAAAATTCAAAATAAAGTTAATGATAAAACAGCATCTGCTGTACTAAGTGCTTTAGCGGTAGCTGTTAGAAATAATCTGAATGAAACACAATGGCAACTTCTTCAAAAAACAGGAACAAGTCACCTAATTGCTATTTCTGGTTTACATATTGCCATTGTAGCGGGGTTTGCTTTTTTCCCTGTGATGCTTATTTGGCGTATTTTTCCTCGACTCAATGAAAAAATACCATTAGAGCTTGCGGGTGGTATTGCAGGAGTATCATTTGCAATAATTTATGCTTTATTAGCAGGTTTTACGCTCCCCACGCAACGTGCTCTATTAATGGTTATTGTTTTGTTGATTGGGCTACTTAGTCGTAAAAGCTACGCTTCCTCTCAGATAATGGCGGTAGCACTGTTAGTGGTTTTATTATTTGATCCGCTTGCCGCAATGAGTATTAGTTTTTGGTTATCCTTTTCTGCGGTTTCGTTGATTCTTATTATTCTTAAGCGTCAAATGCTTATACCACGTTTTAAATTACTAAAACTGCAACTATTGCTATCTCTTGGAATGTTGCCCTTAACGCTGATTTTTTTTGATACAGGATCATTATCCGCTCCGCTTGCCAATTTTATTGCCATTCCTTGGGTATCAATTTTTGTTGTGCCAATTACGTTGTTAGGGGTGATTTTTCTTCCACTATCAGATTTTATTTCTAGTGCTTTATTAAACCTTGCAGGAATAGCCATTGAATATCTATTTGAGTATCTAAACTTGTTAAATGAATTGCCAATATCGAGCGTTAGAGCGGCAAGTGTGCCATTTTTCTTTCTATTTCTCGCAATGCTAGCCGTTATTTTTATATTATTACCAAAAGGTTTTCCTGGGCGTTGGTTGAGTCTGATTTTATTACTTCCTGCACTTTTATTTGTAGAAAAAACACCTAAGCAAGGTGCTTTTAGCTTTGCACAGCTTGATATAGGACAAGGAACAGCATCAGTGATTCATACTGCAAACCATACATTAATTTATGATACAGGAACTCGCCTGAGTAATAGGTTTGATATGGGTAAACTGGTTGTAATTCCCTATCTGAGATTTAAAGCTGTGAAATCAGTCGATACGATGATTTTATCACACAAAAACCTAGATCATTATGGTGGCGCTAAGGCTATCATTAATAAAATAAAGGTAGAGAAGATACTCAGTAGTGATACCGAAATCTTAAAAGGGATAGATGTTAAAGCTTGTCTCGCAGGTCAACACTGGCAATGGGATGGTGTTAATTTTGATATAATATGGCCAGAAAAAAACTCTCAGCTTAATGCCAACAATC
>JALSLM010000220.1 GCA_026988295.1 Thiotrichaceae bacterium | reverse complement strand
TTTGAATAGACTGAGAGATTTCAATACGCTCTTGAGCATTTCGCACATTAATTTTTAGCTTAGTTCCATCAGCAACTCCTGCTTCTTTGAGCAAGGCTTTGGCTTTATCAACATCATAGCTAAAAGGTTTGTCATCTATTGAACCTAGGTAAGTTTTAGGCAAGAAAGCCTGATGAATTATGTATTGACCTTTCAAAAATGAATCCTGCATACCTTTATAATCAATAAGGTACTTCAAAGCCTCAACAACTTTTGGATTAGATAATACGCGGTCTTTTTGATTAAATGCAATATACATGATACGACCACGCATTTCGCTATCAACTGCAATGCCGTCTTTACCTGTTACCGCTGCAATATCATCAGGGTTAAGTTTTCGAGCAATATCAATATCACCTTTTTCAAGTAATAAACGCTGTGTTGCAGACTCTGTTATATGACGCACAATCACACGCTTCATTGCTGGCGCACCGAGATAAAAATCAGGGTTAGATTTTAATGTGTAGGATTCATTAGGCTTCCAATTAACCACGGAATAAGCACCAGAACCTGCTGAATTTGTTTTCAGCCAATCATTGCCCATATCACCATCTTTCTCATGACTCATGACAACTTTTTGATCAAGAATCGCACCAATGGTTGCGGTAAAGCAGTTTAATACAAATGATGTTGCATATTTATTATCAGTTGTGATTGAAAAACTCATATCATCAATCAGCTTAATGGTTTGCTCAACATTTTCGGCGTTAAAACCAAACTGAGTAAGAATAAAGGCAGGTGTTTTATTAAGCTTGATGGCTCTTTGCAGTGAAAATACTGCATCTTTTGCAGTCACTGGATTGCCAGAATGAAACTTAATACCTGAACGCATTTTAAAAGTAATGGTTTTACCATCTTCTGAAACCGTCCAGCTCTCTGCTAAATCGGGTTGATAGCCTTTATTCAGGTCGGCAGGGTCAAAATTAACTAATCTGCCATAGACATTACGCAACAAATCTGAGCCAGCTATTTCAAATGACTGTGCAGGGTCAAGCGTTGTAATATCATCAATTCTGGTTGCAATCACCAGCATATTGCTTGGTGTTTTTGAGTAGCCAATATTTGCCATAAGCAAAAAGGCTAAGGTGACAACACCTAAAAGTAGTTTATTAAAAATCTTCATTATTTCTTATTTCTCCTTTGTATAAAACTAAAATCCAAACAGCCTTTTAAATGTAGCAGAAATTATAAATTTCATCAGTTTTTTAATGTTTTTTCTAGCACCCTTAACCAATTTTTATGACATAGCTTAAGCATTGTTGCCTCATCATAACCATGATTTTGCATTATTTTGCGTAAATCAACAAGCCCTGTCACATCTTTCATTTTTGTAGGAATTAATGCGCCATCAAAGTCAGAGCCAAAACCAATATGATCAACGCCTATCCGTTCAATCAAATAATCCAAATGCTTTAATATAACATCAAGCCCTGTTTCAGCAGACATTTTTCCATCAGGGCGAAGAAAAGCAGTAACAAAATTAACCCCTACGATGCCTTCGCTTTCTTTAATAGCAGCAAGCTGTTTATCAGTAAGATTACGCGCTTGCTGACTAATAACATGCACATTAGAATGTGTCGCTACCAATGGTGCATCACTGAGTTTAGCTATATCCCAAAAGCCTTTCTCGGTAATATGAGAAACATCCACCACCATCCCCATTTGATTACAAGTACTCACCAACTCTTTGCCTAAATCTGTCAAACCAGAACCCGTATCAGGTGATGATGGAAACTTAAAAGGAACGCCAGAGCCAAATATTGTTGGACGACTCCATACAGGTCCAATAGAACGCACACCTGCCCGATACAAAACCTCTAAATTATTTAACTTATCATCAATAGCTTCCGCGCCCTCCATGTGAAGTACAGCCGCAATCACACCAGTATTAATACAATCTTGAATATCACTTGCTGTGGTACAGATTTTTAATTTACCCTGAGAGCGTCGCTCAATACGAGCCAATAAAGCAAGCTGCTCAAGCACTTTAGGCAAGGCAATATCAACCGAAATTTCAGCAGCAAGCGGTAACTCATATTCATCACCCACCATATCCTGAGGCTCATCACTCACCCCCCTATTAATAGGCGAAGGAACCCAGAGAACAAACATCCCACCACCGAAACCACCCTTTATCATACGTGGCAAATCAAGATGACCGCGATCATATCCCTCTAAAAATAGTGATTCTAAATCTTTACCTTTAAAAGCGACAAGATGTGATAACAGGTCATTATGACCATCGAAAATTAGCGGAAGCTGGTTATTTGGCATAGAAACAGACTGCTGTTTATTGGGGTTAATAGGGATTATTGAAAACTGATTAATTTAGTACTACAGCAAGAATAGCTGATATCTATGATATAAGCATAAAAAATGTAAAAAAAGGGGGGGTGGGTATCTATTATCTATGCAACCCATCCCCCCCTTTTTTACACTTTTTATCTAGGAGGCTGTCTGAGAACTAAGAATTGACTGCAAATCCCATAAACATCATAATCTGAGCTTATCAAATTCGTTAAATAGAATAACTATTCGCCTCTTTTGATAAGCCCACCTTATAATATTTCTGGCATTTTCGTTTCAATCCTAGTTCTCAGACAGCCTCCTAGGAGGCTGTGCTACTCGTGACACAAAAATATAACACACCGTCATTCCCGCATGTGCTACCCACACCGTCATCCCCGCATGTTTTAAGCGGGGATCTGTTTGAACTTGGTGTATAAATTACGTGCATGTAATGACGATGTGGATGGTACATTTAGGGATGACGATGCAAAATTGTAGGTTGGGCTGAGGTACGAAGCTCAACAAAAATCACACCGTATCTTTTATTGAGCCTCCTAACGTCAGCCTAACCTACCATACTCAAGGAAACCCTGATCAAATCCAATTATTTTTCACCACAATTATTTCTAGTATAAATTTGTATAATTCCAACATTATCTTTGATAATCTACACTCTTATGATTAATTATTAACCACTACAGGAAAATCCCCAAATGAACAAATATATAATTTTAATCTCTTTAATGTTTTTAACAAACACAGCAATAGCAGACAACTGTAATAACCCTAGAGATGACTTTGATAGCTTATATTGTTTAAATAAAATCTATCAACAAGCAGACAAAGACTTAAATTCATCTTATAAAAAACTAAAAAAAGCCCTTAGAAAAAATGGACGAAGAAAACTCAGATCAGCTCAGCATCAATGGATAAAAAAACGCAATAATAACTGTAGCTTCAGAAGAAACGGCATGTTTTTTGTTAGCTTAAGCTGCACAACAAAACTTACCATAGAGCGAACAAACGAGCTTCAAAACCGTATTAGAGAATGTAAAGCAACAGGTTGCCAACCTAGCAAGTTATAGCATTTAAAACACAGTAGAGACGCAATGCATTGCGTCTCTACGAACCTCTGCGGTTCTCTGTGTTAAAAAAAAGTCTAAAAAAAGGGGGGGGATGGGTATCTATTATCTATGCTGCCCATCCCCCCTCTTTGTGAGTGGTACATTTGGGAATGACGAATATGAATGATAGGCATAAAAAAAGACCCACTCGTTAGAATGGGTCTTTTGTTGTCGGTTTATGGGGGAGCATCCTCCTTGTGCCGACCATATTCCTCCTAGCGGTTGGAGGAATTCTGTGAACAAATTAAGAATGGGCTGATTTTTAACTAATGTCAACAAAGGGAAAAATATCGTAATATTATTAAATACTTATCTTTAGTAAAATAAAACAGTTCCTTATTTAAAAACAGTAGTTTATGCTCGTGTTATATTATTGCGCCGCATGGAGGTCAGTTTGTTTGAATATATAGATACCACAGAAAAGCTAAGGGAATTTGCTATAAAAATAAGCAATAGCTCATGGGTCGCGCTTGATACTGAGTTTTTACGCGAGAAAACTTATTACGCTAAGCTGTGTTTAATACAAATAGAGGCGGAAGGTAAACGTGCCTGTATTGATCCTTTATTGATTGATGACTTAACGCCTTTAAATAATCTGTTGGGCAATCCTGACATCACGAAAGTCTTTCATGCTGCTCATCAAGATATTGAAATTCTCTCTCAGGTCACAGGAGTTATGCCTGCTCCTATATTTGATACACAAGTAGCGGCATCAGTTTTAGGCTATGGTGATCAAATGGGTTATGCGCGATTAGTTGAGCAAATGCTTAATGTGAAGCTTAGCAAAACTCAATCACGTACTGACTGGACTCGCAGACCACTCAAAAAGATACAACTTGAATACGCTATTGATGATGTTCGCTATCTGGCACAGATATATCCAAAAATGCTTGAAACACTTACTTCAAGAAATCGCCTCAACTGGCTTAATAAAGATTTTTCGCGGGCGGTTGATCCTAAGACTTACGCTCTTAACCCCAGAGAACGCTGGAAAAAGGTTCGAGGTAATCAGGTATTAAATAGTCAACAGCTTGCTGTTTTAAGGGAGTTTGCGAGCTGGCGAGAAGAAAAAGCTGAAAAGTCAGATGTTCCTAGAAAATGGATAATAAGTGATGACATATTGCTTGATTTTGCACGACAGCAACCCTCTTCACCTGAGGCTATTGGAGATATACGGGGGATAAATCCTGCGCAAATCAAAAAGCATCATAAACAATGGCTTTCTTTAATTAAAAAGGCTCAAAGCTTGCCTGAATCAGAATGGCCAATACCTCCGAGAAGTAAAAAACCAACTGCAAATCAAAATCTACTTATTGATTTGCTTATGTTAGTGATTCAGCTACAGGCGAAAAAACATGGATTGACCGCTGCCGCAATTGCAACCAGAAAGCAGGTTGCGACAATGGTACAAGCGCATAAGAATCGCTTATCAGATGATTGGCGCGGTGAACTGGTCAATAATGAATTTGCCCAGATTATTTCAGGTGAAATGGTATTAGGTCTTGAAAATGATAAACTGACACTCATTAAAAACAAATAAGCTATCTAAAAAAATAGATTTAACCTACTACAAAAAAATAAACTATGAAATCACCTCTATTAAATATCAAAGACTTACCAGAATTTAGCAAAATCAAAGCCAAGCAAATTGAACCTGCACTAGATGAATTATTAGCACAGGGGCGCAAGCTAACCAAAACACTGCTAGAAAAAAATACACAATATAGCTGGGATAATTTAATTCACCCACTGGAGTTGATGGATAATCAGCTAGAGCGTATGTGGTCGCCAGTGAGCCACCTTAATGGCGTGTTGAATACAGCCGAATTGCGTGATGCTTACACTGCCTGTTTACCCAAACTGAGTGAATACAGCACTGAAATTGGACAGAATAAAGTATTATTTTTAGCATTGCAGCAAATTCAAGATAATCAAGAAGCATTAAACCTAGATAGTGCTCAGCAAAAAAGCCTTGAAGATTCACTGAAAAGCTTTCGCTTATCAGGGGTAGATTTAGCAGAAGATAAAAAACAGCGTTTTGCAGAGATCAGTAAAGAGTTATCAACACTCACCTCAAAATATTCAGACAATGTGCTAGATGCCACTAATGCTTGGAGCAAAGAGATTAGTGACATAAAACAGCTCGCAGGTTTGCCAGATAGCGCATTAGAGCAGGCAAAACAAGCCGCAGCTCAACGTGACTTATCGGGCTGGTTACTCACACTGGAATTTCCATCTTACTATGCGGTTATGAGCTATGCCGATAATCGTGAATTGCGCCAAGAAGTCTATCGAGCTTACACTACTAGGGCATCTGATCAAGGTGATAATCCTGAGCTAGATAATAGTGAAAATATGGGCAGAATCTTGCAACTTCGACAAGAAAAAGCAGCTTTGCTTGGCTTTAGTAGTTATGCTGATTTATCTCTTGATAGCAAAATGGCTGAATCACCCAAGCAAGTTTTAGAATTTATGGATGAGCTTGCCGAGAAATCACTTCCTTTTGCTAAAAAAGAATACAAGGAACTGTGTGAATTTGCTGAAAAAGAATTAAACATTTCAGACCTACAGGCTTGGGATGCTGGCTATGTCAGTGAAAAATTAAAACAACAACGCTATGCCATTAGCGATGAAGATTTAAAACCTTATTTTCCTGTTGATAGTGTTCTTAATGGGCTTTTCAAGCTTGTTGAGAACTTATATAAAATTAGCATTAAGCAAAATCAAGATGTAGATACTTGGCATGAAGATGTGCGCTTTTATGAAATTTATGATGAAAATAAACAGTTAAAAGCACGTTTCTACCTCGACCTCTATGCTCGTCAACACAAGCGTGGTGGTGCATGGATGGCAGATTTCTGTAGCCGCTTTAAAACAGGCTCTGAACAAGAAAACGGCTTACAAACTCCTGTCGCTTTTATGACTTGCAATTCAGCTCCACCCGCAGGCGACAAACCCGCCTTATTTACTCACGATGAAGTTATCACACTTTTCCATGAGTTTGGACACGGCTTACACCACATGATGACACAGGTAGATTATCTCGATATATCTGGAATTAGTGGCGTAGAATGGGATGCTGTCGAACTGCCCAGCCAGTTTATGGAAAATTGGTGCTGGCAACGTGAAGCCTTAGATATGTTTGCCGCACACTATCAAACAGGTGAAAAACTACCCACTGAACTCTTCGATAAAATGCAGGCGGCTAGACACTTTCAATCGGCAATGGGCATGGTGCGCCAACTAGAGTTCTCTATTTTTGATATGCGAATTCACGAAGACCCCAGCGTCACTAGCGCAGAACAAATTAAAGCCATTCTGGATAAAACTCGCGAGCATATTGCGGTAGTTATTCCACCTGAATTTAATCGTTTTCAGCATGGCTTCTCACACATCTTTGCAGGTGGCTACGCAGCAGGATACTACAGCTACAAATGGGCAGAAGTTTTATCCTCTGATGCCTTTGCACGCTTTGAAGAAGAAGGTTTGTTTAATCAACAAGTAGGCAAAGAATTCCTCACAGAAATACTTGAAGTGGGAGGCTCACGCACTGCTATGGAATCTTTCAAGGCATTTCGTGGCAGAGAGCCAAACGTCGATGCCTTATTAAGGCATTCTGGGCTAAACATTGCTCATAATTAAGCTAAGCCAAGATAAGATAAGGCAAGACAAGGTAACCCAACAGAATTCAAGTTGAATTATTGGGTTACCTGATTTTGAATCTAAATGAGTCTATAAAGGCTCTGGCAACCTAAATGCAGTGTGACAGGCGATACAGTTATTCATAAGAGAATCAAGCTGCTTGCGTAGTTCTATTGGGTCTTTGCCCGCTTTAGCTGCTGCTGAAATATCATCGAATAATCCGCGTGTTCCAAAGCCGAGAGATTTCATGGCAGCTGGGATTTTGCGCAATAATTCTCCTGGTGTATTCAGCTCTGCTGCCATCCCCGCTTCATGTGCAAGCTTAGCAACTTTATCTAAATCTTTTTCAGTAATTGCCTGACTTACGCCCTGCACACTCACTAAAAATGCACGCATTTCACTTAAGACTAAATTACGCTCATCTTGGGTCAAAACGACAGAGGTGCGACCATCAACAACTTCACCGACACTGCCTTTTGTCATAATAAATCCCAAAGCTCCTAGGATTAAGAGTAATAAAATAATTACTGTCCAAAGTACTTTTATATTTTTCATTGATATTAATTTTCCTTTTATTTTATTTTATTTTATTTTATTTTATTTCCAAAGTGCTGTTGTCTATTTTTCAAAAACTGGGCACGTTGCTCAGGGTTAAGTATAGATTCAATTTCCATACGTTTTTCTCCTTTTTCAATTACCATACGATATATAAGTTTAGCTTTTTGATCAGCTAATGAAAAAATCATCTTTTTGTAATCAGGGTTGGTCGTATCTAAAAGGCGAATCTGCTGATTAATCTGCTGTAAATCTTTTTTTAATGGCTTTACAATTGTATTTTTCTGTTCAATTAACAACTGCATTTTCTGTTTCTGCTGAGGGGATAAATTAAGTTTTTGCATCAGCATGGCATTCTTTCTTAGCTTGCCTTGCATAGCTTTTTTCATCTGACCCATCATTTTTTCATGTTGCATTTTCATAGGGTTGGCGTGATCCATTTGACCTTTTTGCATTTGCATAGTCTGACCCGTCTTTTCCTTTTTTTTGTGCATTTCGTTTATATGCTGATCAAGACCTTCTGGCTTTTTTACATCTCCTGAATAAATATAAGCAGCAATTTTTACAGCATCTTCTTTTGCAACAGAGATAGGTGGCATTATTTTGAAATGTCGAATTGCTCCTCGCATTAAACTTTTGCTTTCATCTTGTTTTTCAAGCCAACCAGTAATTGCACTGATAAAAGAAGCTTCATCAGGGTAGACATCCAGATAATGTTTTCTTACTGCTGCAATGGGTGGGGCAATGCGTTTATTCATATCCATGCTGCCATTTCCTAAACCATGACATGCGGCACAGACAGACTTAAATAGTTTCTCGCCTTCTTCGTGTTTATTGCTATTCGCAAAAGAAGATGTGGATAGCAAAATAGCTGTTAAAATTAATAGCGGTTTTATCATATTCATAGTGTTGTAACTCCTATATTATTAGCGGTTATTGAATACTAAAGGTTCTAGCTGAAATGAAACTGAAAATATCTTTATTAAAATTATTCATTGAACCTGAGTCCATGAGGTGAATATAAAAAGAGTATTAAAACATATAAACCCATCCCCCCACTTTTTTACATATTTTTAATCAAGTCAATTAGAATTTAGCTTAGGTGAAAAAATGAAATACCCACGCGATATGATCGGTTATGGTGAAAATCCACCGCACCCACAGTGGCCTAACAATGCAAATATTGCCGTACAGTTTGTTATTAATTATGAAGAAGGTGCTGAGAATTGTGTACTTCATGGTGATGATACATCGGAACGATTTTTATCAGAAATTGTTGGGGCAGATCCCTGCCAAGGAGTACGCCATGCTAATATGGAGTCGATTTATGAATATGGTTCACGAGCTGGTTTTTGGCGCTTGTATCGAATGTTTACCCAGCGTAATCTACCGATAACCGTATTTGCTGTAGCGATGGCATTGGAGCGAAACCCTGAAGTCGTTGAAGCCATGCTAAAGGCAAATTGGGAAATTGCCAGTCATGGTTATCGTTGGATTGATTATCAGTATGTGCCGATGGAGCTTGAAAAAAAGCACTTAGAAAAAGCCATAGAAATTCATCAAACCGTTACAGGCTCTAAGCCACTCGGTTTTTACTTAGGACGAAGTAGCCCAAACACAGCAAAGTTAGTTGCTGAAAATGGTAGCTTTGTTTATCACGCTGATAGTTATGCAGATGATCTTCCCTATTGGACGAGTATTGAAAATCATAATCAATTAATCGTGCCATACACCCTTGATTCCAATGATATGCGCTTTGCCACAGCACAGGGCTTTAATTGCGGTGATCAATTTTTCACATATTTAAAAGACAGCTTTGATTATTTATATGATGAAGGCAAAACACAGCCAAAAATGTTATCGATTGGTTTACATTGTCGTCTCGCTGGTCGCCCTGGACGTGCCGCATCATTAGCACGCTTTTTAGACTATATTCAAAGCAGGCAAAATGTTTGGATTACAACACGGATTGCTATTGCTGAACACTGGAAGGAGAATTTTGCTTGCGATTCTAAAAAACTGTCAGAGAATTAGCACTCCAATAATATTGGTTTGATAGTGGGTTAAATCTGTATTTTTGTAGGTCGGATTAGCGATAGCGTAATCCGACAAAGTACGATAGTTAATTGGCTTAATCTACACTAATGCATCAAATTATAAATCACAGATTTAAGCCACGACCATTGGTTTGATGGGTTCAGAACAAGCTTATAGATACCCATCCCCCCCTTTTTTTACACTTTTTATAACTTAGAGCATAACTTAGAGCTTTTTATCGTAGCCAAGCTTTAGAGAAATTGTTTGACGGTGCAGAATAAACTTTGTGGGAGTAGCAGTACTCCCTTTTTGCACAAATCTATTTAACTCAACTATTTCGAGTAAAAACAAATGATTGAAAAATTTAAAAAACAATATATCAACCTCGCTTCAGCTCGTTTAGGAGCGCAAGCTACCTTTGCAACTGATGATTTTTTTGCAGCAAAAGAGCGTTTAATATTAGACACTAACCCTGTTTTTATCACCGATAAGTTTGATGATCATGGCAAGTGGATGGATGGCTGGGAATCTCGACGTAAACGTGTGGCTGGGCATGATTTTTGTGAGATTCGTTTAGCACGCTCTGGGTATATTAAAGGCATTGTCATTGATACCTCTCACTTTACTGGCAACTTCCCCCCCGAATTTTCATTGGAAGCTTGTTATATTCCTGATGATTCCTATTCTGATGAAAACACGGTTTGGCAAACTGTTATAGAAAAAACCACCATCAATGGCGATGAAGTAAAAGGCTTTGAGGTTGATTTTCCTGAGCTGGTCACCCATGTGCGTTTACATATTTATCCCGATGGCGGTGTCGCTCGGCTAAAAATTTATGGCGAACCTCAGTGCAATTGGGATCAGGTCGGAGCAAATGAAGTTAAAGATTTAGCAGAGGCTTTGAATGGCGGCAGAGCCATTGCCTGTAGTGATGAGCATTTTGGACAGATGAGTAATCTACTATTACCTGATAAGGGAATAAATATGGGAGATGGCTGGGAAACAGCACGCCGCCGAGGCCCTGGACATGATTGGGTAATAATCGCTTTGGGACACCCTGGAATTCTACAAAAAATTACTGTTGATACTGCTTTTTTTAAAGGCAACTACCCTGACCGTTGCTCAATACAAGCGGCATGTTTAACTAATATTAATGGTGATGATAATGGTAATAATGATGGCAACAATGATATTGAAACTCAAAGTGCAAACTGGCCAGAATTATTAGCCGAGCAAAAACTTGAAATGGATAAAGAGCATCACTTTGAGGATCAAATTAAAGATATTGGCGCGGTTAGTCATATTCGATTAAATATTTTTCCTGATGGTGGGGTGAGCCGATTAAGACTAAATGGGGTGATTGCAAAATGCTAAAGTTAACTGCAAAAAAACTAACAGCAGAGGGGTTTTCTCCCTATGGTGACGTTATTGACTTTGAATCTGCCAAGGAAATCTTTCCAATGAATTTTGGTCTAGCTACTCGTTATAGTGATCTTGCAGAAATAGATATCAGTGACAAAGGTGGCAAACCTTGTATCAGCTTAGTCAAATCAAGAGCCATTGAAGTGCCTTTTAAAGCTCATTTAATGGAGTATCACCCACATGGTAGCCAAATATTTTATCCACTTTGCCAAACACCATTTTTAATACTCGTTGCAAAGCCAGCACAAACATTAGATGAATCAAAGGTAGAGCTATTTATCAGCAATGGTAAACAAGGTATTAATTTCTATAAAAATGTCTGGCATCACTACCTGATGCCACTTGAAAATGATAGCGAGTTTTTAATAATAGATCGCAAAGCAAGCGATAAAAACTGTGTCCAAGTTGATTTAAAAAGTGAGATTATTCTCAGTATCTAAAACCTATACAACCCATCCCCCCTCTTTTTTGCATTTTTTATCATAGGCTCGCTATGTATGGATATGCAAAATTGTAGGTTGGGCTGAGGTACGAAGCCCAACAAAAATCACACTCTATCTTTTGTTGGGCTTCCTAACGTCAGCCCAACCTACCGTATTCGTGATGCAAAAATATAACACGCCGTCATCCCCGTATGTACCACCCCACCGTCATCCCCGCATGTTTTAAGCGGGGATCTGTTTGAAAGAAAATCAAAGAAAATCGGACAAAGAAAATCGGACATCCATCTAATTATCAGTAAAAAATACATGTTTACAAATTTTCAGCTCAATGTATTTGGGTCTCCTGAAAAGGTAAAAATAGGAGTCGTGTGCCTCATGGCTTTCAAAAAGGTGGCATTATCTCACTATTTAAATAATCGCAGACACAGCGAAGCCTCACTTTACAATGCTTTTTATAATTAGTTAGTGGTATTTCTTGTTAGGTGGATATTGGACTAAATGCTTGTCCCATTCCTTTAATCCAACGTCTTGAGGTTTGCTCGGCGAGTTGTTTGAGTTTGTCAAATTAAAAGGACATCCATAAAATACTGTATAAAAACAGCGACAAACGGTAGATTATGACGAATAAAATTATGGCTGTCCCTTATTGCCGCTTATTGCCGTATGTATCATCCTCGTAGATTAGTGAGCGGAGACCAATCCAACAAAAGTACAGATTTAACCCTCTACGAGCTAATTCGTGTATATGTTCCACCACCATTTGATGAAACTTTATTTTGCAACTCAAGGATTAATAGCATAGCGGCAATTGATTCGGGGCTTTGCCCTGTTCTGATTACAAGTTCATCTATAGATACAGGATCATAAGCCATTTTTTCGAGCAGATCAGATTGTTCACCGCCCTCTTCCAAAGGTGATGAATCAATTGTTTCAGGCTCTGTATCGTTGGATTTTGAATTAATAACAACTGTATTCATATCAATTACTTTAGACATTTCTTCAAGAATATCTTGAGCTGTTTCAACTAATTTTGCGCCTTCTCGTATTAGCTGATGACATCCTTTTGAAAGCGGGTTATGAATAGAGCCTGGAATAGCAAATACTTCTCGATTTTGCTCACTCGCCAAACGTGCAGTGATGAGTGAACCACTCTTTTTGGCGGCTTCAATGACAAGTGTTCCCTGTGAGAGACCACTAATTATACGGTTACGCCTAGGAAAGTTTTCAGCTTTAGGCTGCGTGCCAATTGGAAATTCACTAATAATTGCCCCAGTTTCAACAATTTTATGCGCTAGTTTACGATGCCTAGCGGGATATACTCGGTCTACTCCTGTCGCAATCACTGCAATTGTAGGGCTATTGACATCTAAAGCTCCCTGATGGGCTGCGCCATCAATTCCAAGTGCTAGACCACTGGTAATACAAAGCCCTGAACTACCTAAGAATTTTGAAAAATCATAGGTATTGGATAAACCTCCTTGGGTTGGATTACGGCTTCCGATAATTGCTATCTGAGGATCATTTAAAAGGGATAACTTACCATGCACATAAAGCAATGGTGGAGGATTGCTAATTTGCTTTAGCAGAGCAGGATATTCAGAGCAATAAATTGTGATGAGGTGATGATTTTGACTAGAATTGAGCCAATCTATATCATCTTTGGCGCAATTTGCAGATTGATTTTCTTTGATGCTGGAAACCAGTTTTTCAGAAAAACCAGCTTGTTTTAAAGAACTTGCTGTTGTAGAAAAAACATTTGCAGGCGTATCAAATTTATCCAGCAACTTTTTAAATGTTACAGAACCAACTCCTGGAACTCGCCATAACGAGATCCAGGATTCAAGCACTTCAGTTTTTTTCATGGAATATAATTGATAATTTAAGGGTTGCCTATCTTATACCCTTTTTTAACTGTATTCAGAGAACCTGTAATAACAGCATAACTAATATTATTTAAAACTTTATAAACAATGGCTGTAGCAACACGTTTAGGTGGTAATGTAATCTTTGCAGGTTGAACAGGTTGAAATTTATACTTTCTCTTTGCCATATTGACAGGGTCATTAATATGCCTAACTGGTGAATAAACACCTAAGGTATAGCCTGCTTTCATACCATGTCTTGCACCTCTGTTAATTGTTATAACCATTGTTTCAGCAGAAATAAGATTAGCATTAAATAATGAAACAATTGAGCCTCGAACTTTTGTTCTAGGTCGTTGGATTGGTGCAGTTAAATTCTGAGTCTCATCTTTTTCAAATAAAAGCCTGTCACCAGGTTTGATTTCACGAATTGATTCTTCAATCGTTGCAGTGGCAACCTCAGCATTTAAAGCTGGTCTTTGAACTTCAAGAAAGCCCGTATAAATAACCTCATAGCCAAGATCATTGTTTGTTTCAGGGTCTATTAGTTTTTTGTCTGTATGATAGATTGCATAACGACCACCTGAATGACGATCAGATAAGTTCTTAACATAAACAGTTTGACCTTTTTCAAAAAGTAGCGAGCCACCATCAGCCCCAGCAATATAAGGTGAGTTTTTAATCGTGTCATTATCTAAAGCATGTGCCCAAACGAGAAAAGGAGCAAGTGTTGAAATTGGACTTCCACCCAACCCACTTCTTTCGATTCGCATCTGTGGAACCATTTTATCAGTGATAGAAACTGTTGAGTTTGAACGCCTAGCGGTTTTTCCTCCTCGATAAATATACAATACATCACCAGGATAAATACGATGTGGGTTTGCTAATTTTTGGTTCTTATCCCAAATCTCTGGCCAATAGGCTGGATTATTTAAAAACATATTAGCGATAGCCCAAAGAGTATCACCCTTTTTTACTACATAACGTTTAGGAGCATTGGCTTTAAAACTTGCTCCCGATTTACTTGCTCCTGATCTAATAACAGTACGTTTAATTTTTGGCTGATATTTTGTATTTTGAGCACCGCTACTTGGGCTTCCATAGTAACTATCATACTGATTATCCGTATTTGAAGTAACATTTTGTGAAGAAGCATTTTGTGACGACAATTTTGGTGAAGTTAGATCGGAAAATGTATTATTGCTACACCCACCAAGAACAGCAATTACTAGCACAGATGCTGAAGTATTTGCCAAGCGTGGAAAATTAAAAAACATGGAAACCCCTTTTCTCTATTATTTTTGTTTTTATATGTTCTATCTACATTACCCACCATTGCTTATATTTTTTTCAATATTATAAGTGCCACACGGTTTTTAGTGTTGCACCAATATGGTATGGTTATTTGGAGAAGAACCTTCACTTGATATAATAACGCAAGCCTAGATTAAGGCGCATGATTTTCTGACTTACGGTATCCTAAAATGGCAATACTAAAAATTATTCGATTTCCTGATGAACGCTTGCGGACAAAAGCTGCGCCCGTTTCCGAGGTTACAGACGAAATACGTAGCTTTCTTGATGATATGCTAGAAACCATGTATGCAGCACCTGGCATTGGTTTGGCGGCAACTCAGGTTAATGTTCATCAACAGCTTGTTGTGATCGACATATCAGAAGAAAAAAATCAGCCATACTGCTTCATAAACCCAGTTATCACAAAACAAGATGGGGAAGAAATCAGTGAGGAAGGATGTTTATCAGTACCAGAATATTATGCCGAAGTTAAACGTGCAGATACGGTTACTGTAGAAGCTTTAGATCGTGATGGTAATAAATTCACACTTGAAGCTGAAGGCTTATTAGCTGTTTGTATTCAACATGAGCTAGATCACCTAAAAGGCAAACTTTTTATTGATTACCTTTCCCCTCTAAAGCAAAAACGCCTACGCAAGAAGATACTTAAACAAGCTAAACAAAATGAGAAAATATAAGGGTCGCACAATAACCTTACATTCACACATGGAGAGACTGTAAAAGGATTCGCTTGCTAAAAAATGCAAAAAACAGGGGGGGATGGGTAATAGAGTACTAACTATCGTACTTTGTCGGATTACGCTATCGCTAATCCGACCTACAAAAATACAGATTTAATCTACTACCAAACAAGCTCTCTCAAGCAGAGGAACGATTAAAAACTCTGCAACTCCTCTGCTCTCTGTGTTATAAAAAGTGCAAAAAAAGGGGGGGGATGGGTAATAGGCTCTTTGCTACTTAATTTGATCAATTAGCAAACTTACTTTACTACTCAACTTTATAGACCTTTTTTCAGTGTATAAATCACCACTCTGAGAAACAGGCTGCCCACTTTTAGAAACTCTTGCACCTACCACAACTTCGGTATGAGCCGATAGCTTCATGGTAGGTATCATCGCCATTGAATCATTTAAAACGATCTCAACGGGTAGGTCTTTCACTTGAATTTTTGCAGCCGCTAATGGCATAGGAGGACCACTCATGGCTTTTGCATAAACAAAGACTATATCTGTTGGCTTTACTTTATCCTTAAAGTCATCTGATAATGAAACAGTCACAGTTATGGATTCTTTGCCACTTGTAGCAGTTTTTATTTCTCCATTGGTTTTAGCGGGAAGAGCAGTTGTAGTAGTAGCTATTGATTCTAAATCTGCTTTTACCAGTTGACGCTGTTCAGGGCTAAGTTGCTGCTCAGCCTCTTTAATCAAACTAATTACTTCTTGTCGCTCACCTGGGTCTTTAATAATATTCAGAACTTTTGTCCAGCGTTGAATAGCATTTACATATTCTTTCTTTTGACGCGCTGCCATGCCACCAAGCCACAGTGCTGTAAGATTATTAGGATCTTTTTCTAGTGCTTGATTGATTAACTCTACAGGACGACCAGAAATATCTCCTTTATTTTCCATCGCCAGTGAATCAGCTAAAGATAACATCACTTCAACAGAATCAGGCATTAATTTATAAGCTCTCTCATAGGCTTTTACTGCTTCAGGATAACGCTTCAATACCATATAAGAGCGCCCTAGCATATACCAACCTTTAGGGTTATCAGGATCAGATTCTAGTTTCTTTTGTAGCCCTAACACCATTGTATCAATGTCGGGTGTACCATCTGCATTTCTAGGAATGGCATTTCGCTTATTAAGTTCAGCAGCGATTGCTTTTGAGTCAAAGCCAGTGGTATAAACAGGGCTACCTAGTTTTTGATAAAGTAAAACAGAAAGGGCGGGTATAAAAAGCACAATGATAATAATGCTTAATACTGGGGCTTTTCTTGTATTATCTACAGAATTTATATCTTCATCTGCAACATCAGAAAATAAGGTTAATTCAAGTTCATCACGAGTATTTTGATATTCCTCCTGACTGAGCTCATTTCTTTCAAAGCTCTTTTTAAGTTCAGCTAATTGCTCATTTGCAATCAAGATATTTTGTGAACGACGCGCATCACCATCTGAGTGCTGTTTTCGCAACATAGAAGGCAGAAAAAAGGCAAACGCAACCAATATCAGTAGCGCACTAATAATCCAGAACATCATGAGGAATTCCTAATCTTTTTTTGAATTTAGAAGTTCGCGAACAGAATCGCGGTCAGTATCACTGAGCATTTCAATGGGCTCTTTCTGCTGTTTTTTGATGAGTTTAATCAGGAAAAATAGACTTAAAATAAGAAATACAGCAGGACCAACCCAAAGCAATAATGTTTTAGCAATAAAAGGTGGCTTATATAAAACAAAGTTGCCATAGCGATCTGTCATATATTTAACAACATCTTGGCGTGAGCCACCTTTGATAATCATGTCATAGGCTTTTTCACGCATATCCTTAGCAAGTTCTGCATTTGATTCTGCTAGGTTTTGGTTTTGACACTTAACACAGCGAAGCTCTGCAATTAATTGTAAATACAGTTGTTCTTGTTGCTTATTCTCAAAAGTATGAAACTCGATTTTTACGGCATTAGCTTGAAGAGTGAAAAAACAAAAACCCAAAATTAATAAAAGACGAGTAGCTAAAAACTTCATCCTTCCTCCTTGCGCAGCTTTTCAATCAAAGGAGAAAGTATCTCATCAGCTGCTTTTTGATAAATAGGACCTGTAAATTTATAACGAACGATGCCTTTTTTATCCATTACGAAAGTTTCAGGCACGCCAACCACACCCCAGTCGATACCAGCCATACCATCTTTATCAACAACAACGGCATAATAAGGATTACCAAGCACTTCAAGCCATTTAAGTGCTTCATTGCCATACTCTTCCGTGCCAAAGTCTTTGTAATTAAGACCAATAACTGGAATTTTTTCTTTTTTGCTGAGTCGAGTGACAACTTTATGCTCTGCACGACAAGAAACACACCATGAGGCCCATAAATTAAACATCCAGACCTTGCCTTTCATATCACTAACTGAGACAGTTTCCTCTGGTTTATACAGTCTAGGCAAGGTAAATTGGGGGGCTGGTTTACCAACAAAAGGAGAGGGAATAAGCTTTGGATCATTGGTCAAACCAAATAACATTAAACCCGCTAAAGCAGCAAACACAATCAAGGGAATAGTAAACTTCATATTCATGCTATCGCACCAGAAAGTTTTGGATTTGGCTTATTTGTAGTTTGTTTTTCATCATCTTGTGCTACTTCTAATGATCTACGACGTACTCGGCGATAACGCTTATCCAATGCGGCCATTAAACCACCTAGCCCCATTAGCACAGCACCTAACCAAATCCAGCGTACAAATGGTTTGTGATAAAGTCTAAAGCTCCAAGCATCTCCACCGAGTGGCTCACCAAGGGCAACAAATAAGTCACGAGTAAAACCTGCGTCAATTCCCGCTTCGGTCATCGGCATAGAGCCAGGCCCATAATCACGTTTTTCAGGGTGAACAGTTGTGACAGTTTTTCCATTGTAGGTAACATCCATAGTTGCACGGTGAGCTTTATAGTTTGCACCTTGAATAGCTTCAACACCATTAAAAGTATATTTGTAACCCGCAAGCTCATAGCTTTGCCCTTTTTCTAGGCGCACATCCTTTTCAGAATCATAGAGCGATACAACTGTAATACCTGCCACTGTCATTGCCATACCTATATGAGCCACTACAGAACCCCAAGATGCTAATGGTAATTTAAAGGGAGAGCGACCTGAGCTTAGTACCCACATGAGTGCTGCCAGTGCAATCCAGCTACTCGCAAAAACTCCCAATATGGTCATGATTTTAAGATCTTGAGCTAATAACATTGGTAAAACAAATGCAGAGACTAAACTAAGTGTTAAGGGAAACCACACTCTCTTTAATACTCTAGACATTGAATCTTTTTTCCAACGAACGAAGAAGCCAAAGCCCATCACTGAAAATAGCACCAGTGCTAAAGGAACCATAATGGCATTAAAATAGGGAGGACCCACTGAAATCTTACCTAAACTTAATGCATCAATAATTAAAGGATACAATGTTCCTAATAATACCGTTGCAGCCATAACAAGCAAAATGACGTTATTAACTAAAAGCCCTGACTCACGCGAGACTAATGAAAAGCTACCTGTTGAACGTAATTTGTGAGCACGAAATGCAAACAGTAATAATGAAGAGCCAATGACAACTAATAAGAATACCAATATAAACAAACCGCGAGCAGGATCACTTGCAAAAGAATGTACAGAGGTCAGTACCCCAGAACGAACTAGAAACGTACCCAATAAACTCAGAGAGAAAGCTAAAATGGCTAATAAAATTGTCCAGACTTTGAAAGATGAACGCTTCTCTGTAACGGCAAGCGAATGAATAAGAGCTGTACCAATAATCCAAGGCATCAATGAGGCATTCTCGACAGGATCCCAAAACCACCAGCCGCCCCAGCCTAATTCATAATAAGCCCACCAACTACCCAATGCGATACCAAATGTCAGACAGACCCAAGCAATGTTTGTCCAAGGTCTTGCCCAGCGCGCCCATGCCGCATCAAGCTTACCTCCTATCATGGCAGCCATTGAAAATGAAAAAGCAACTGACATACCCACATAACCCATATATAAAAGTGGTGGATGTATAATAAGACCAATATCTTGCAATAGTGGATTAAGCTGACGACCTTGTAGAGGTATTTGTAGCAGACGCTCAAATGGATTTGATGTCATCAGCAAAAACAGCATAAAACCAACGCCGATAAAGCCCATGACACTAAGAACCCTTGCCAACATGATAGATGGAATACCCTTGCTAAAGAAAGCAACAGCCGCCCCCCAGCCCGATAAAATTAATGCCCATAAAAGTAACGAGCCTTCATGCGCACCCCACAGTGCTGATGCACGAAAGGCAGCAGGCATTTGTGAATTTGAGTTATTAGCAACATATTTGACTGAGAAGTCATTTACTATAAAGGCATAAAGCAGACAAAGAAAAGAAATAAAGAGGAAGAAAAGTTGCGCATAAGCCCCTGGCTTAGCCATTGAAGTCCATGCAAGTTTGCCATTAAATGAGCCCCAGAGTGGAAAAATACCCTGAACAACAGCAACAGACAATGCGAGAATAAGAGCAAAGTGACCAATTTCAGGAATCATTACAGTTTATCCCCAGTTTTTGTTGGTGGCGTATGTTCTTTAGCCAACACTTCTTTTAACTCTTTCGGCATATACTCTGAATCGTGTTTTGCTAAAACTTCTTCAGCAACAAATACCCCTTCTGCATTCATCTTACCGCGTGAAACTTGACTTTTTTCTTCTTGGAATAAATCAGGTAATATTTTATCCGTCACAACGGTAATTTCATTACCTCTATTATCCATCACGATAAAACGTGCTTCCATCGAAGTTTTGCTACGCTGTAAACTACCTTTTTTAACCAAACCACCCAAACGAAAAACCTGATCTTTCGGGACTTTTCCTGCTAAGACTTCTTCGGGAGCGTAAAGATAATTTAAATTCCCTTTCATGGCCTTACCAATCAAAGCAGAAGCACCGCCCACGCTTAACAGCGCCAACAATACAAAAATAATTCTTTTATTTCTTGGTTTCATTCGTTTACCTCTATTTGCTTTGATATTTTCTTTGGTATTTATGCTTTAATATTTGCTTTGACTGAATCAGCCTTTGTTTCTTGTGCGTCGCTTTTCAAGACGAATATTACGTTTCACTTCTTGTAAAACAGTGCGTCTTTTTAGCATTAACAAGGCAGGTTCTAACAACATTAAAATTGCAGCCGCTGCCATTGAACTCCAGATATAAGCACCATAGCCACCCATATAAAAAAACTCGCTCATGATTTCACCTCAGGTAAGTTAGAGACCCAGCTCGTCTTGCGTTCTCTTTCTAAAATAATATTTCTTGTTCGCATCAATATTGTTGCAAAACTATACATCCAGAAACCTAGCGTAGTCACCAGCATAGCAATCAAAATATTAGATTCGACACGCTTTAAGGATGACTCTTGATGCAGTGAAGCACATTGATTTGGGTCAGGACAATTAACCGCATAATATATAATGGGAACTATCGCCAGCCCAACCAAAGCTAACAGGGCAGATGCCTTATCAGAACGACGAGTATCATCAATTGCAGATTGCAATGCAATATAGCCAACATAGACAAATAACAGAATTAAAAATGTGGTTAGTTTTGGATCCCAATCCCACCATGTTCCCCAGCTCGTTTTACCCCATATTGCACCTGAAATCAGTGCAATAATAGTCATAACAGTGCCAGTAATTGATGTTGCAGATGCCAGCATATAAGACAGCCGAGTATTAAAAATAACACCGATTAATGCCCAGAAAACCATTACCCCATAAAGCCACATTGCCATCCAAGCTGATGCCACATGCACAAAAATAATACGGTAATACTCTTTCATTCCATTGCCAATGGTATCAGGCGTTTTAAAAAAACCCCAATATAAGCCAACAGTAGTGAGAACTATGGCTGCAATCCAAAAAAGTGGGATTAACCTTCCTGCTAAGGAATAAAAAGTCATTGGTGCAGCGTATTTAAACCAGTTTATCTTCATATAATAGATCAATCTCTATAAAACTCTCACTCAGTTAGGCGCAGTATACCTTTATTCTCGTGGGATATTATTAATATTCAGCAATATTATACCATATAAAAAAGGTTTGAATTTTAAATATAGGGCTTTTTCAACGAAAGTGGAAGCCCTGCCGTAATCAAAGTCACACGTTCAGCGATAGACGCAATAGATTGATGCAAACGACCTGCCTCATCCACATATTTTCGGGTAAGTTCACCTAAAGGGATAATCCCCATGCCGACTTCATTGCTAACAAGAATTACCTCACCTTGTAACTGTGATAAGACTTTCAGCAGTTTTTGTTGCTCCGTCTTAAGCTGATTATTTCCTGCACCCGAGTCATCTGATAATAAATTCATCAGCCACATGGTTAGGCAATCTACCAAAATAATCCGCTCAGATGATGCCCACTGCTGCAATTTATCGGCAAGATAAATAGCCTCTTCAACTGTCTGCCAGTCACTCGGTCGGTCTTGCTGATGCCTTGCCACTCTCTTGGCAATTTCATCATCTTTCACCTTTGCAGTTGCCAAATAAATAACCACCTTACCAGAGTCTTTAGCAAGCTGTTCAGCATAGCGGCTTTTGCCTGAACGCGCACCACCAAGAATAAGGTGACAGTTTGATGTTATTGAATCCATAGATAACATTTTGAGTAATAAATACAATATAAAAAATGGTACATACCCACCCCCCCCTTTTTTACATATTTTAGATGAGTTTAGTAAGAGAAATATATCAGTATCCAATCATTGATTACAATATACTTCCCATTTTACTTAGGACAGCATAAATGACCGATAAAAATCAGCGTCACCAAAAACGCATGAAAAGAAAAAAAGAACTCATTGATAAGAATATTTCAGCCGCAAAAGAAGAAAAAGGTTTGCTGTTGATTCTCACAGGAAACGGCAAAGGAAAATCAAGTTCAGCTTTTGGAATGATTGCCCGCTCATTAGGTCACAATATGAAAGTTGGTGTAGTGCAGTTTATCAAAGGTCGCACTGACACAGGTGAAGAAGCATTTTTCTCATCTCATGCTGATGTTGATTGGCAAGTCATGGGGGAAGGATTCACTTGGGATACTCAAAACCGAGAAAAAGATATTGCAGCCGCACAAAAAGGCTGGGCCGAAGCACAAAGAATGCTTGCAGACCCAAGCTATAATCTAATTATTTTTGATGAACTAACCTATATTTTGAACTATAAATATCTTGATAGTGATGCCGTTATTTCAGATATAAACAAGCGTCCTAACATGCAGCATGTTGTTATAACAGGTCGTGCCGCAAGTGATGCCCTTTGTAATGAAGCAGACACGGTTTCAGAAATTGCTGATATAAAACATGCCTACCACGCTGGCATAAAAGCACAATCTGGGATCGACCTTTGAGGCTTCAAACAATAAAAATATCTAAAAAAAGGGGGGGATGGGTATGTCATCCTTAATGGTGCAAGGCACAACATCAGATGCAGGAAAAAGCATTTTAGTCGCAGGCTTATGCCGTGTTTTTAAGCGTCGTGGCTTATCTGTAGCCCCATTTAAACCACAAAATATGGCTCTCAATAGCGCAGTAACCCCTGATGGAGGCGAAATCGGACGCGCTCAAGCTCTACAGTCACAGGCTGCGGGTATTCCGAGCAGTGTTCACATGAATCCTGTCTTGCTCAAACCCAATACAGACACAGGTGCTCAAGTCATTCTGCAAGGGCATTCTATCGGTAATATTGAAGCACTGGCATATCACGAGTACAAACCCAAAGCTGCCGCCGTTGTTTTTGACTCCTATAATAAATTAGCTCAGCAATACCAGCATATTTTAGTCGAGGGTGCTGGCAGCCCTGCTGAAATCAACCTCCGTAAAGGTGATATTGCCAATATGGGATTCGCTCTGCGCGCCAATTGTCCCGTGATTATCATTGCTGATATAGATAAGGGCGGGGTTTTCGCACATTTAGTTGGAACGCTTGAGCTACTCTCTAAAGCGGAGCAAGCATTAGTCAAAGGCTTTGTGATTAACCGTTTTCGTGGCGATATTGCGCTACTTCAAGATGGCTTAGATTGGCTGGAAAACTATACAGGAAAGCCAGTTCTAGGTGTCTTACCTTTTTTGCATGGCTTACATTTAGATGCTGAAGATGCCGTTCCACAAACGCCTATAGCAAAAGATATTCAAGATGATCAGCACAAATTCAAGGTGATTGTGCCGCGCTTGCCACATATCAGTAATCATACCGACTTTGAGCCACTACGATTACATCCTGATATTTCTTTTCAATATGTATCTCATTTACAAAATATCCCAGCCGCTGACCTTATCATTCTACCTGGCTCTAAAAATGTTGCTTATGACTTATCATGGTTAAAGTCACAAGACTGGCAAACAGCCATCAATAAACACCTACGCTATGGCGGAAAACTCATTGGAATTTGTGGCGGTCTACAAATGCTAGGAGCAACAATCAATGACCCTCTAGGCATAGAAGGTGACCCTAAAAATCACAAAGGCTTATGCTTATTAGACTTTGAAACCACATTACAAAAACAAAAGAAACTAACTAACGAGACAGGGATGTTAATGCTTTCCGACACGAAGATTCAAGTTAAAGGCTATGAAATTCATGCAGGTAAAACCAGTGGCAAAGCCTTAAAAAGCCCTGCCCTACTTTTAGATGGAAAACCAGATGGAGCAATCTCAAATGACAATCAAATCTTCGCCTGCTACCTACACGGACTATTTGACTCAAGCGAGGCGTTGCAAGAAATCTTAAAATGGGCAGGCGCAAAAACCACAGAAAGTTTTGATATTAACCAACGACGCGAAGAGCAACTAGAACGTCTAGCCGATGCAATAGAAGAAAATCTTGATATGGAAAAAATAATGGCTATTTAGGAGGCTGTTCGAGAGCTACCCTTTACCAGTTGTCATGTCCGCATGTTTTATTTACCGTCATCCCCGCATGCTTTAAGCGGGGATCTGTTTGATCTTTGTATATGAATTGCGTGCATGTATAGCAAGATTCCCGCTAAAAACATGCGGGAATGTCGATGTGGAATTGTAGGTTGTGCTGAGGTACGAAGCCCAACAAAAATCACACTCTATCTTTTGTTGGAATACAAGATCAACTATTAAATAAGCATGGAAATCAGCCTACTCGTTAGATTCTACTGATACCCACCCCCCCCTTTTTTTGCATATTTTAAAACAGCTCTTCTGTTGTAACGCCTTCCCACAGTTTATCTTTGACTCTTTTCATAGGAAGGATTGGCGGAAGTGTCGGTAGTCCGAGGCTTTGTAATCTTTGATTTTCACGTTCACGCGCTTGTATTCGCCTTCTTTGATTGGCTTCTCGCTGTGCTTGCTCGGCTCTTAACCTTGCCTCTTGTCGCGCACGAGTCGCTGTATCGGGTTTGAGCAGTTCATCAGCTAGTTTTCTTTCTTGCCTCTCCAGAAAATCTTCCTGATGCTCTTCAAAGTATGCAATAATTTCTTCTTCTGTCGGTATTTGCTCTGGAACTAATGCTTCTACAACTGTTGAAGTTGTATATTCATCAGGTGGCATACCTGTTTGTGCATCGAGTTCAACATTGATTAAACCTCTAGGACGTTTCCAGCCTTTATCTTTTATTCCCTTTAAAGCGGTTTTCATAAAATCAATCCAGATAGGAAGTGCAGCTCCTGCGGCTGTTTCTCTTCTTCCTAGGGGGCTTATTTTGTCAAAACCAACCCATACGGTTGTCACTACATCTGGGTTAAAACCACAGAACCAAGCGTCTTTTTGATCATCTGTTGTTCCTGTTTTTCCTGCTAAGTCTCGTCGCCCTAATCTATTTGATCGAGCGGCTGTCCCTGATTGAGCAACACTTTGCAACATACTGGTTATTTGATAATGCACATAAGGTCTCATAATGCGCTTAGCGATATGATTGACCTTATTATCATCAGTGCCATCAGGAGTACATTTAGGGCAGACCGTCAGAGGATCTGCATCAAAAATCACATTGTTATTTCTGTCAACTATTTTACGAATGTAGTAGCTATCTACTTTATAACCACCATTTGCGAAGCTTGAATATGCCGTCGCCATTTCAACGGGTGTTGCAGAACCTGTTCCTAATGCGAGCGTTAAATCGGGTGAAAGTGTTCCCTGCTTAAAACCAAATTGCTGTGCGTACTTAAGTGTATATTCCAGACCAATTTGTTGTAGAAGACGAATAGATACTAAGTTTTTAGATTTTGCCAAGGCTACACGTAAACGGGTTGGACCACTGAAACTATGCCCATAGTTTTGCGGCTTCCAAGAGCTGTTAGCTAGGTTTAGTGGTTTATCATCAACCGTTGTTGCAGGTGAATATCCTTTAGCTAAGGCTGCTGCATACACAAAAGGTTTAAAACTCGAACCAGGTTGGCGTTTAGCCTGAAGTGCTCGGTTAAATTTGCTGTAGGTAAAGTCAAACCCTCCTGCAATGGCTCTGATAGCTCCATCTTTAGGATCCATAGATACCAACGCGCCTGTCACTTTTGGGAGCTGAGATAATAACCATACACCCTTATCATTTTTTTGAACACGTACAATATCACCAGGATTTAATACTTCTGCGACACTTTTTAGATTCTTGCCACGTCTATTTTCATTAATATAGGCTCTTGCCCACTTCATTTGTTTAAGTGTTAATTTGATAGGGGTATGTTGCTGATAAACAATAAGCTCTGCTTCTTTTTGATCAGCTTGAGTTACCAATGCTGGATATAAATCGGCATAAACTTTATAGGTTCTTAATTTCTTTTGCTGCTGAATAAATGACTTATACTTATCCAATGAAATCTTGTCTTCTGCACCACGAAAACCATGCCGTAAAGTATATTTTACGAGGTGCTTTCTTAATGTCTTGATTGCATTATCCTGAGCTTTACTATCAAGTGTGGTATAAATCTTTAAGCCTAGTTTATAAATATTCTCTTCACCAAAGCGACGTATGGCATCGGCACGTGCCATTTCTGCCATATAGGGTGCATAAGTTTGATTTTCAACACTATGAATTTTTGCGCTTAGCTTTTCCTTTAAAGCTATCTGATATTCATCATTTGTAATATATTTTTGCTCTAGCATTTTTAGCAAAATATAATTGCGTCTTTTCTTTGCACGTTTGGGATTTATAACGGGATTAAATTTTGATGGTGCTTTTGGCAAACCTGCGATCATGGCACTTTGTGCAAGTGTTAGATTTTCTACCTTTTTGCCATAGTAGATTTCGGCTGCTGAACCCACACCATAAGCACGCTTACCTAAAAAGATTTTATTTAGATAGAGTCCAAGTATTTCTTGCTTACTTAGCTCTTCTTCGATTTTTATAGCCAACAGAGCTTCACGCAGTTTTCTATCAAGCGTTCTCTTATTTGTTAGATAAAAGTTTCGTGCCACTTGCATGGTTATAGTGCTTGCGCCCTGACTTACTCGACCTTTTTTTATCGCAACCACAACAGCTCGTGCAATACCACGATAATCTACCCCTTTATGCTGATAAAATCGCTTATCTTCAATGGCAATAAAGGCATTACGCAGATTTTTGGGGATTTTATCATAACTAACAGGACGACGACGATACTGTCCAAATTCGGCAATTAGTTTATTTTCTTGGCTATAAACGCGAAGAGGCAATTGTAGTTGTGTATTTTTCAACTGGTTCACAGAGGGTATCTGCGGAAGATAATATAAATAGGTCACAGTCACTACGACCACACCTAATACACCGAGAACAACTAGAGGCGCAAAAATATAGCGCAATATTTTATTAATTATAGACATGTTAGGAATTGTACTTAATTTTAAAAGTAAATAGGCATTTATTGTAATTATTTTCTGTGCAAATAACCGTCCGTCCAAAGTATGTGCCACAGAGAGGAAGATACTAGACTAATTTTTTATGGAGAGCTACTATTACTACACAAATTATGAAGAAGCACTAGCACACTGAGTTTTCTTCAATAAAAATAACTTAAATAATAATAATAAATAGGACTGATTCTTGTGTTTTCCCTCTCAAAGAAAAAAGGCGATCTTCTTGGTATAGATATCAGCTCTTCGGCTGTGAAATTAATTGAACTTTCAAGAAAAGGAAAGGACTATCGCGTTGATAGTTATGCAGTGTCCTCTCTTCCTGAAGGTGTCACCACTGAACGAGATATTAATGAAGCTGAAAAAGTTGGTGAAGCAATACGCTTAGCTGTAAAAAATAGCAAAACCAAAAGTAGACGTTGTGCTTTAGGTATCCCTTCTTCAATGGCTATCAACAAGATCATAACCATTCCTGCCTCTATTCCTGCCTCCGAAATGGAAGCTCAAGTTGAGCTAGAAGCAGAACAATATATTCCTTACCCCATGGAGGAAGTAAACTTTGATTTTGAAGTATTAGGTCCTTCTAAAACATCAGCAGAAATGATTGATGTATTAATTGCAGGCACTCGTACAGAAAATGTTGAAGTACGCTTAGCCGCAGCCGAAATGGCAGGTCTGGAAGTTGAAATTGTCGATCTTGAATCACATGCTGTTGAGTTGTTATTCCGAACGATGATCGATGATATGGAAAAGCACGATGTGCTTGCTGCTGTTGATTTTGGTGCTTCTATGACAGGTATCAATGTATTTGAAAATGGCAAAGTGGTTTTCTCCCGAGAGCAGGTATTTGGTGGCAAACAGCTTACTCAAGAAATCTCTCAGCGTTATGGGCTTTCTTATGCAGAAGCTGGACTAGCAAAGAAAAACGGCAATCTTCCAGAAGGTTATATTCCTGAAGTTTTAGACCCTTTTAGAGAAAATATGGTACGTCAGGTACAACGCTTTTTACAATTTTATTATGCATCTACTCAAAAAGATAAAGTTGATAAAGTTTTGCTATCAGGAGGATGTGCGAGCATACCTGGAATTGACGAGCAAATACAGGAGGTTATCGGCATTCCAACCGCGTTGGCTAACCCTTTTGCAAATGTAGTTTTACATTCAAAGGTTAATCCAGCACGTTTTAGCAGTGATATTCCAGCAATGCTTGTTCCTGCTGGTCTTGCATTAAGAGGATTTGAATAATGGCTGGA
The DNA here is from genome assembly GCA_026988295.1 of Thiotrichaceae bacterium. Taxonomy (GTDB): domain Bacteria; phylum Pseudomonadota; class Gammaproteobacteria; order Thiotrichales; family Thiotrichaceae; genus Cocleimonas. Next base: position 7,403 of record JALSLM010000220.1, on the reverse strand, counting down.
ATTAATTTATTACCCTGGCGTGAGGCTGCCCGCAAGAAAAGTCAACAACAATTTGTTATGTCCGTTGTTGCTGCTGTTGCTTTTGGCGTATTCGTTGTGGGTGCAGGCTACACTTATATGGAAAGTCGAATTTCTTATCAAAATCAAAGAAATACCTATATTCAAAATGAAATAAAACGACTGGATATTGCCTTAAAAGAAATCAAGACTCTTGATGCAAATAGAAAAGCACTACTTGATAGAATTGCAGTTATCGAAAGACTTCAATCAACACGACCAGCAATTGTTCACTTATTTGATGAGATGGTAAATGCACTTCCAAAAGGATTGTATCTTTCTAAGTTGAGCCAAAAAGAAAATAAAATTAAACTAGAAGGTAAGGCTGAATCTAGTGCTAGAGTATCAAGCTATATGAATAGACTTAATGCTTCACCTTGGCTTAGCTCTTCTGATCTCAACACAATAAAAGTTGATTTTAAAAATAATAATAATCGCTTGCGTTACTTTAGCTTAAATGTAACCCAGCTATTAAAATCTGGCGGTGATAAGGAGAACTAAAATGGCGATTGATACACAAGAACTAAATAATTTACTTAATGATCCCGCAAACGTCTCTCTGCCCATTAAAATTGGTGCGATTGCAGTTGTTTTTGGCTTAACATTGTTTGCAGGATATAAACTGGTAATTGTTGACCAAACAGAAATGCTTAAGCAAGTGCAGTCTGAGGAGCTAGAAAAGCGCAGTATTTATGAGAAGAAACAAGCTCGTGCTAATCAACTACCTGCATACAAAGCTCAACTAGCTGAAATGCAAGCATCTTTTGGTGCTCTAAAAGATCAGCTACCAAGTGATACAGAAATCCCTGGGTTGATTCTAGATATATCTGAAAAAGGTTTAAGTAATGGTCTTGAGATTGAACTCTTCAAACCAAAACCAGAAATACAAAAAGAATTTTTTGCTGAAAAACCTATTGAGTTAAAAGCTAAAGGTACTTATGAAGAATTAGCAGGTTTTGTTAGTGATTTGTCTGCCCTGCCACGAATAGTAACTATCAACAATATTCAACTTGAACCTATAAAAAAGGAAAAAGGCAAAAAAGACAAGTCTAATAATGATATCAGAAACACTACTGGAGTTTCACGCATATCACTTCATGCAATAATAAAAACATATCGATATTTAAATGAAGAAGACTCATCAGGAGGCCAAGGGTGAAAAACAATAGCCAAATAATAAATAATATTTCTGCTGAGAAATCCAAAAAAGTTTGTTTATCAATCTGTTTAATAGGATCACTATCTTTGCTTTCTGGCTGTAATAGTACCTCTATTGATGATTTGGATGAATACTTTGCATCTGAAAGAGCAAAGCAAGCAGCACCCATATCCCCCATACCTGAGGTTAAGCCTTATTTAAGATATGTTTACCCTGAGCATGAAAAAGATCCATTTGATATAGCTATGCTCGCCCCCGAAACTGATACTAAACAGATCATAGACAGTGGCATTGATATTGACACAACAAGAGTACCTGAGTTTCTTGAAGGATTCCCTCTTGATAGTTTAAAAATGGTAGGGACTGTAGAAAAAGACAATACTTTGTGGGCTCTTGTTAAAATACCCGACGGAGCTGTTCAAAGTGTTAAAACTGGAAACTATATGGGTCAAAACTATGGTGAAATAGTATCTATTACTGATGCCACCATGATAATGAAAGAGACTGTGCCAAATGGTCTAGGTGGCTACAAAAAAAGAGATATTACAATAGGACTTAGCCAAGAATAATATCTAAAGCCAAGACAAAGTAAAAATAAAAAATAAAAAATAAAAATTATAATATTTAGTAGGTTATTAACATGAAGATTACTTCACGCAGCTTTTCAGCTTCACGCACATTATTATTGGGTTTAAGCTTACCAGCTTTATTGCTTGCAACTGGTAGCTCTTATGCAACAGCTCGTTTACAGAGCGTTGATTCTGCAATGCAAGCATCAGGAAAATCATCATTACGATTACATTTTGATAGCAAGGTTGGTATGCCTAAAAGTTTCATTATGAAACAACCTGCTAGCATTGTTTTAGACTTTTCTGATGCCGCTACTGCTATGCATAAACGTAGTAAACAGCTCAACAGCAGATCAGTAAAAAATATAAAAATAGCTAGTGGTACAAAAAAATTACGTGTCATGGTTTCTTTAAAAAAGCTTACTAAATATACAACACGTATTCAGGGCAACAATGTTATTTTAACATTTGAAGACCACATTAATTCTGCTACTCGTCCAAAAATCGTAAAACACCAAAAAAGTGTAAAACGCCAGGCTGTAGCAAGTAATTATGTGCATCGCCCTCAGTCTCAAGCTTCAAAATATAGACCAGCCCACCGACCAAATGCTAACAGATATGGTGGAGTTTTAGGATCAATTGACTTTAGAAGAACACAGAATGGTGCTGGTCGTACTATCATTAACTTGCCTTCACCAGCAACCACTGTAGAAACTCATAAAGTTGGCAATGCCATTGTTATTGATATCAAAAATACCAAGGTAAAACAACCTAAAAAACGTATAGATGTACTTGATTTTGCTACACCCGCCTCTTTTGTTGATATTGCCCGCAGAGGCAAAGATGCTCAAATTAGAATTATAGGCAATATTGGATTTACTCATACAACAGAGCGCAATGGTAAACAATTTATTGTTACCATGAAAAAAGTAAAACGCAAGGTTGCTGTTAATCCTATCAACAAAAAGAAACACTATAAAGGCAAGAAACTATCCTTAAACTTCCAAGACATTGAAGTACGATCAGTATTGCAGTTATTGGCAGATTTTACCGATAAAAATATCGTTGTCAGTGACAGCGTGGAAGGAAATATAACTTTACGTTTAAAAGATGTCCCTTGGGATCAGGCTCTAGATATTGTGTTGGAGTCAAAAGGCTTGGCCATGCGTAGTAACGGAAATGTTATCTGGGTCGCACCTTCCACTGAGTTGATGGCAAAAGAACAGCATGAATTACAATCTTTAAAGCGTAAACAAGATTTAGAGCCTCTAATCACTGAATATATTGTTGTAAACTATGCAAAAGCTGAAGATTTATTAAAGCTAGTCCGATCAGCAGGAAAAGGTAAAAAAGATGCCTCTTTAATGTCTAAAAGAGGTAGCATTTCAGTTGATGCTAGAACTAACACCTTACTTGTGCAAGATATGTCATCACGAGTAAACGATATACGCTCTTTAGTAAAAACGCTTGACGTACCTGTTCGACAAGTATCAATCGAATCTCGAATAGTCTATGCAACTGATGAATTTGGTAAAGAACTTGGTGCTCGTTTTGGAGCAACTAAAGTAGGTGGAAAAGGTGCTTTTTCTGGAGGCATTGGTGCAACTGACTCTATGGTCAATGACCTAAGCGGTGGAAATTCAGGCTCTATTGGAGTTCCTGGTCTTAATGATCGTCTAAGTGTCAATATGCCTGTTGTTGGTGCAGCAGGAAGACTTGCATTTTCCTTACTAAGTAAAGATTACTTGCTTGATTTAGAGCTATCTGCTCTACAAGCTGAAAATAAAGGTGAGGTTATATCATCACCGCGTGTAGTAACAGCAGATAAGAGAAAAGCAGTCATAGAAAAAGGTGTAGAAGTTCCTTATGAAACGGAAAGCCAAAGCGGCGGCACAACCATTGCCTTTAAAAAAGCAGTTCTAGGACTTGAAGTAACGCCTCAAATTACACCAGATGAACATATCATTATGGATCTAGTCGTAAGACAAGATGAAATCAATAAGTACTACCAAAGCTCAAGAGGAAACAGTATTCCTATTATTGATACTCGTAATGTCACTACTCAAGTCTTAGTTGATAATGGTCAAACTGTTGTATTAGGTGGAGTCCATGAAGAAGCAAAAAGTAATGATATAAGAAAAGTTCCTATGCTTGGCGACCTTCCTGTTATCGGTAATATATTTAAGAAGACAGCAAAAAAATCAATAAAAAGAGAGCTATTGATTTTTGTGACACCTAAAATATTGAGATAATATTTAAAGTGCCAGAAATATTACAGTAAGGCACATTCCTAAGCTCTAAAAAGGTCGGTTTATCCGACCTTTTTTAATTTACAGATATTTATCCAAACTAATACCTTGATTCCTTGCCAAGCAACTGGCATAAATCAACCATGAAAAAAAATATTATATTGGTTGGCTTAATGGGAGCAGGAAAATCTACCATTGGCAGAAACCTCGCCAAACAACTCACAATGACCTTCTATGACTCTGATCGAATTATCGAAGAGCGCACAGGTGTTGATATATCAACCATTTTTGAGATTGAAGGCGAACAAGGATTTAGAGATCGAGAAGAGGAAGTTATCGCGGAACTATGCCAAATGAATGATATTGTCCTAGCAACGGGTGGAGGCTGCGTATTACGCGAACAAACCCGCAAAAATATGCAAAAAGCAGGGCATGTTATCTATCTCAGAACAAATGCAGAGCTACTTTACTCTCGCATTCGCTATGACAAAAGTCGTCCTTTGATGCAGACCAAAAGCCCTATAAATACATTAAGGAAACTACTCAATGATAGAGAACCTTATTATCTTGAAGTAGCAGATAGTGTAATTATGACTGGCAACCAAAAAATTAATACTATCGTCAAAAAGGTTAAAAATATTCTAAAGGAGAAACTGGACATATGAAAACTCTCACAGTTGATCTTGGTACTCGCAGCTATCCAATTCACATCGGCGCAGGCCTTATAAAACAGACAGATATTATCAAGCCCTATATCCTAGGCAAAACAACCGCCAGTGTTTCCAATACGACCGTTGCTCCTCTATATCTGAAACAAGCCCATCAACTTATCACGGAAAAAAATAATACAGATATTATTTTACCCGATGGAGAACAATATAAAAATTTACAGGTACTTGAACAAATCTATACAGAAATGCTGGAAGCGCACTGTGACAGAAAAACGACTCTATTAGCTTTAGGTGGCGGTGTGATTGGTGATATGTCTGGTTTTGCTGCCGCCAGCTATCAACGTGGAATTAACTTTATCCAAATACCAACCACCCTACTCTCTATGGTAGATTCGTCAGTTGGTGGTAAAACTGGAATCAATCACCCACTAGGTAAAAACATGATTGGTGCATTCCATCAGCCACAATGTGTAATTATTGATACCGAAACATTAAATACACTGGATGATCGTCAATTAAGTGCTGGCATAGCCGAAGTCATTAAATATGGCTATATAAATGATATTGAGTTTATTCATTGGCTTGATGAAAATATGAAAAAATTACTCAAGCGTGATCCAGAGGCACTTGCTTATGCAATCTACCGATCTTGCGAGCATAAAGCAAAAATCGTCGCCGCAGATGAAAAAGAAGCAGGTCAACGTGCTTTATTAAATCTAGGTCACACTTTCGGACATGCCATTGAAACAGGTATGGGCTACGGTCAATGGTTGCATGGAGAAGCTATTTCAGCAGGCATGGTCATGGCAGCCGAGCTATCTAAATTGCATGGCTGGATTAGTGATAATGATGTGAAAAGCGTAAAGGCTTTACTAAAAAAAGCAAATTTGCCTGTTGATCCACCAAGTGAAATCAGTGCCACACAATTTAAGCAACTTATGTCCATTGATAAAAAAGTACAGGATGGTGTCTTGCATCTAGTACTTATGAAATCTTTAGGAGAAAGCATCATCAGTAGTGACTTTGACAAACAGGCACTGCAAAGAGTTTTGGGATAAACCCAATGAAAAATACAGCCACTGCTAGTTATGCCGCCAACCCCAAAAAATCACTAGGCAGGCTACATAAAGAACCATCTCCAACTTATCGGAGTGAATTTCAACGAGATAGAGACCGTATCATTCATTCCACAGGATTTCGTCGCCTAGAATACAAAACACAAGTTTTTGTCAATCATGAGGGCGACTTATATCGAACTCGTCTCACTCACTCACTCGAAGTCGCGCAAATCGCCCGCTCAATTGCTCGCACATTAAAACTTGATGAAGACTTAACTGAAGCAATTGCATTAGCACATGACCTTGGTCACACCCCTTTTGGTCATGCAGGGCAGGATGCTTTAAATGCTTGCATGAAAGACTATGGCGGCTTTGAACACAATTTACAGTCCTTGCGCATTATCGATCAACTCGAAAAAAACTACGCAGAATTTGATGGCTTAAATTTAAGCTTTGAAACACGCGAAGGAATACTCAAACACTGCTCATTAAAACATGCCGCAGAACTTGGCGATGTCGGCGAACGCTTTCTTAATAAAACCCAATCTTCTTTAGAAGCACAGTTAACCAATATTGCTGATCAAGTGGCTTACAATAATCATGACATTGATGACGGTTTACGCTCAGGGTTAATCACCATCGAACAAATGAAAGCCGTTGAATTATTTAGCATACAATATGACAAAGTTATGTGGAAATATCCCAAGCTGACAGGGCATCGAGTCGTACATGAAACCATACGTCGCATGATTGGAGAACAGGTGATAGACCTTATAGAAACCAGTCAAAATCGTCTTAAAGCTGCAAACCCAAATAGTATTGATGACATCCGACAACATCATGAAGAACTCATAAGTTTTAGTGATAAAATGAGAACACAAAACCAAGAATTAAAAAAATTCTTACGAGAAAACCTCTATTATCATCATAAAGTTTACCGAATGACGCGCAAAGCACATCATGTTATCAAAGCATTATTTAATATTTTCATTGATGATATTCGGCTACTCCCACCAGAACATCAAGAGCTTGCAAAACTATCCTTATTGGATAACGGGGAAACAGGTCAAGCAAGAGTTATTGCCGACTACATAGCAGGGATGACCGACCGCTATGCAACCATCGAATATGCACGCTTATTTGGAGTTGAAGGAAGTGTTTTTTATTCCTAATGATTAGCACTGAAATGGTCTAATAATCTTGTAGATACCCATCCCCCCCTGTTTTTGCATTTTTTCCTGAATCCGCGAGTCCAATGCGGATAGTAGGGGATAAGATATTGGTTTAGCACGGGATTTAAAAAGCTCTGCATAATTGAGTTCACCATCTGCTAGCGCAAATGGGAAGCTCACTAAATCTTAGCTTCACCCTTAGGTTAAGTGGGTATTTCTTAAACCCGTGATGAATCAATAGCTTATTCACTGTGCCGTAGTGGACTCACGGATTTAGGTTTTTATAACACAGAGAGCCACACAGTTTTTAATTGTACCCAAGCTTGAGAGAAATTGCTTGGCTAGGAGGTTGTCCGAGAACTAGGATTGAAACGAAAATTCCAGAAATATTATAAGGTGGGCTTATCAAAAGAGGCGAATAGTCGCTCTATTTAACGAATTTGATAAGCTCAGATTATGATGTTTATG
>JALSLM010000219.1 GCA_026988295.1 Thiotrichaceae bacterium | reverse complement strand
AACTTATGTTATAAGCTTTATATCACAAGATTTACTATTTTTAAGTCGCTATATATCTCCATATTAAGAGAATCCTGATCAAGTCCAATTATTTTTAGCTTGTCAAATCTGTCGCTAAATTCTAATCGGCTTAATCAGGTTTTCCTTAAGAATCTATCGACTTTAAATAATTTACATTTATCTGGTCGGAATGACAAACAGATAAAACGATTAGGATATAGCTCCTTGTCAAACCTGAGTAACAACCAGAAAATATATTTTTGTAGTTGAAAATAAGAACAGCTACATCATAGAATTTTATATTCACACTTTTTGAATGATAAGCTGTATATAAATACAGCAAAGGGCTTTCTTTTTAGTTTGTTTTTTTAAGAAGATATAGAAAACCACTCAAATGATATAATTTGGCTAAAAGCGTGCAAATTTAATAAGTTATTGCTTTTTTAGTAATATAATATGTGACTATTTATAGTCCTTCTTTTTGATAAAAATTCAATTATTGCGCCACCAGATATTACTGGTATTAACAAATTTATGCGCATTTCAGGTGTTGGCAAACGTGAGCTGTTTAAAACAGGAAACGTTAAACCCATGAAAAGAATTCTCATAAATGCCACCCAACCAGAAGAAATCCGTGTTGCAATGGTCGATGGTCAATATCTTTATGATCTTGATATTGAACACCCATTCAGAGCACAAAAAAAAGCTAATATCTACAAAGGAGTGATCACTCGCGTTGAGCGCAGTCTTGAAGCTGCTTTTGTTAACTATGGCGCAGAACGCCACGGCTTTTTACCTTTCAAAGAAATATCTCACGAATATTATAAAAAAACTAAAAATAAATCTGATAAAAAAACGGGTCGCCCTTCTATCACTGATGTCATTAAAGAAGGACAAGAAGTCCTTGTTCAGGTAGATAAGGAAGAACGCGGCAATAAAGGCGCAGCATTAACCACACAAATCAGCCTAGCTGGACGTTATTTAGTTTTGATGCCAAACAATCCACGCGCAGGTGGTGTTTCTCGACGTATTGAAGGTGAAGATCGTCATAAGATTCGTGAAATCCTTGATCAACTAGATCTCGATGACGGTATGGGTGCAATTGTTCGTACCGCCGGAGTAGGGCGTGAGCTTGAAGAATTATCTTGGGATATGGATTACCTGAAAACACTTTGGGAAGCAATTAGTGTTGCTAATGATCAATCTGAGCCAGGTACACTGCTTTACCAAGAAAGTAATGTCATTATTCGCACACTACGTGATTATTTCCGTAAAGATGTTGGCGAGATCATGATCGACAATGAGCGTGTTTACCAACAGGCTTATGATTTTATCAATGCTGTGATGCCACATAATTTGAAAAAACTCAAGCATTATACCGATACAGTGCCCTTGTTTAGCCGTTATCAGGTTGAGCATCAGATTGAATCCGCTTTTCATCGTGAGGTCACTCTTCCCACTGGTGGAGCTATTGTTATTGATCACACCGAAGCATTGACATCCATTGATGTGAACTCTGCAAGAGCGACCAAAGGACGTAGCATTGAAGAAACAGCACTTAACATTAACCTTGAAGCGGCTGATGAAATAGCCAGACAATTACGTTTGCGTGATCTAGGTGGTCTAGTTGTCATCGACTTTATCGATATGCTTCCCAATAAAAATCAGCGTGCGGTTGAGCGTCGTTTGCGTGATGCACTAAAGATTGATCGTGCTCGTGTTCAAATTGGACGTATTTCACGTTTTGGTTTACTAGAAATGTCACGCCAACGCTTGCGCCCATCATTGGGTGAATCAAGTCAAATTGTTTGCCCACGTTGTAGCGGACAAGGCACAATCCGTGGTATCGAATCAATGGCTTTATCAATTCTTCGCTTGATGGAAGAAGAAGCAATGAAAGATGCTACGGTTGAAGTTGTTGCACAAACACCAGTCAAAGTGGCTACTTTTGTGCTCAATGAAAAACGTAAAACCCTTGCTGAAATTCAGGCTAGGCATAATTTACAATTGACTGTATTGCCAAATGTTGACCTTGATACACCACACTATGAAATTATTCGTTATAAAGAAAATGAGGTAGAAGACCCTCAAAATAGTTATAAACGTGTTACCAAACCTGAAGCACAGATTGAGAGTACTAAAGAATCAACACCTCAGGATATTCAAACAGCAGCAGTTGGTCATGTTACACCTAGTACACCAGCACCATCGCCTCAAGAACTACAGGATGCTAAAAATCCAGGTCTAATGACACGCATTTTTGGTGCCTTGTTTGGTAGTAAAAAGGTTGTAGAGGAAGTAGAAGAGAAATCTAATAAACGGACACGACCAACTAATAAAAATCAACAAAACAACAGAGCTAAAACCCCTAAAAACAACAATAATAACCAACGACGTAATAGCAACCCTCGAAACAATAACCGTAACAAACATAACACCCGCAATAACCAAAATACGCAAAATAACCAAAATGCGCACAATACACAAAATACACAAAATAAGAACAAACACACCCAAAATAACAATCAACACAACAATCAACAAAAAAATGTAGCTAAGCAACAGACGCAAAATAAGCTACAAAATCAACAGTCAAATAAACAGCAGTCAAATAAACAGCAGAATCAACAGAGAAGACAGCAAACTAATCAGAAGCAACAGCAAGATAATAAGTCAGTAGTCAATAATCAAGCTAAGATAGAGCAGGATAAGCAAGCTAAGCTACACAACAAGCAAGCAACTAAGGCTGTAAATAAAGCAACAAATAAAGGAGCAAATAAAAGAACAAATAAACCTGAAAAAGATAACACTAATCAGGATATGCAAATACAAAACCAAGTTCCTTTAGAAATAAAAATTCCTGCTGTATCAACTAAAACTACGAACACATCAAATTCAAATAATAAGAAATCTAAAGAAAAGAAATCTGAAGTAGTGACTTTTACAGTTGAACCTATGCCTGCCAAGGAGAATATAGAGCATGTAGCTTCTAAAGAAGCAATACCTCAAAAGTCAAGTAATTCAGCTACTACTGCGTCTTCTTCATCTTCTTCATCTTCATTAACGACAGCTACAACAAACAGAGCTGCAAAGAAAATACAGTCAAGTGCTAAAGATAGTGTTAAAAAAGATGACAATAAGAAACAGGATAAAAGCCAAGAGTCAAAAGCAAAGACTCAAACAGAGTTAACAAATACTTCTTCATCGAATAAGTCAGAAGCAGAAGAACCAAAAAAATCTGCGACTACGACAACAAGAAATACAAAGAAAACTCAATCCAATAGCGCAAGCACTAAAAATATTGCTTCTAAAGGCACGGGTACTGATAAAAAGCAGGAAAATACCCAAGAGCCAAAAGCCAAAACTAAAACAGAGCAAAAAGCCAAAAAGACTTCTACATCGAGTAAATCAGAAGTAACAAAGAAAGCAGAAACAAAGGTGACTCAGGCAAAAGAAGACACTCAAGCCGTAGCAACAACAGAAGCAGAGAAGCCAGTAGCTTCTACAACTACAGCTGCAACCACTACAACAACACGTAGAAGAAAGACATCTTCCAAAGTTGCTAATGGAACTACAAGCAAAGCAGAAACAAAAAAATCAGCAACAGTTAAACAAGAGATATCACCAGAAAAAATTACTGAAACTAAATCACAAGAAGCGCCTAAGAAAGCGATAGCTCAGACAAAAACAGCTAAAACTAAAACGACTACCACCACGCGTAGAAGGAAAACAGCAAATACAGCACCAGAAAAAGTTGAAGCCAAAGCACCCGCAAAAAAGTCAACTAAAGCATCAACAACTTCGACTCAAAAGAAAACAGAAGCAAATAAGACACCAAGCTCGCAAACTGAGCCTGATAAGCCTAAAAGTACTACCACTAAAACAGTAAAAACAAAGAGAACTGCAACAAAGAATACTACAGCAAGGAACACTGCCAAGAATACAGCAAAAACTGTTAAATCTAGCTCAGAGAAAATCCAAGCAGAAAAGAAAAAAGCAGATGAGAAAATAACTGAACCAGCAAAAAAGGAAGGGAAAAAGGAAGGGAAAGATACAGCTAACAAGAAATCTGCCTCAACTAGCTCTACCCCTGCAAGCAAGGATAAGAAGAGATCTAAATCTAAGAAGGAAACTACAAAAGAAGCAAAAGAAACGAAAGAAAAAATAAAATCAGCTTCTGAAAAAGCTCCAAAGGTAGCAACTCCCTCAAAAGATGAGCTTACAAAAGAAGAAAATATCACAACATAAACTGTTGGGTGTTGAATCTAATATGTATCTTGTAGGTCAGATTGTGCTATTACAAATCGACCTACAAAACATAGATTTAACCTTACTAACTCAACCCCATACCGAATATGCTTACTCTTCGCTATCAAACAGCTCAACTTCTGCATTTTCAATTAAATACCCAGCAGTGGCTAAATCAGTTTTAGTATTTTTTGTATGGATTATGCCTTTTATCTATACAGGAGAATAGATATCATCAATATGAATACGTTGATCTTTCTTTGATTTGATTAATAGCGTGTTATTTAAAGGTGGTAGTGTAAACCGCTACATAACCTGGAATTTTAATTTTTTGTCCGTCGAGTTTAGGGTTGGCAGGCAGAGCATTGAATTCTGCAATCATTTTATCATAAATTGCTTGAGCACCTTTTCCACCCTCTGGAATTTTATCAATTTGTGGTTGGTATTTAGCGAGTATTTTATCTTCAGCAGCTGTATCAGGGGCAAGTTCTTTCCAATCTAGTTCGCGGTATTCATTAGTGGCTGAGTGTTCTTCCTCAGCAGAGCTACCTAAACCTGTCATATTAGTTATCAGTGTGCCAATGGCAGGTTGTTTTGATGTGTTTTTATTGGTGCTATTGGTCTTATTTCTAGGATTATTCGTTGCTGATTCTTTATCACCGCCACAAGCACTTAATAAAATGATAAAAAATGTAAAAATAATTGATGATAAAAGCCATTTAAGTTTCATATAAGTATCCAATTTGAATCTATAATTTTACGCTTAATCCATCTTGCAGTGAACGTCGATAGGCTATCCAGCTAGGCAATAGACAGAATAAGACTGCAAATAAGATGACCAAAGCAAGAATTGCGGCATCCATCAAGTTTGGCATCCACGTGTGTAGATGCAATCCATAATGTGATAATACCCAAGGTTGTGCAACGATAACGCCAATAAATACAATCAACATTCCTAGTAGTGCACCAAGAAAAGACAAAATAAAAGCTTCTATAATAAACAGCAAGAAAATCTGTGAAGGATGTGCACCTGTTGCTCTTAATATTGCCATTTCACGGCGACGTTCATTTAAAGTGGAGATAATGCTAGTGAGCATTCCTAATAAGCCAGCAATAACGACAAAAAGTGTAATAATACGCAATACCGTTTCAAATTGTCCTAGCGTATGCCAAAGATCAGCCAATGCAACCCCTGGTAATATAGCAAGTAATGCCTCATGCGAATAATTATTAATTTCACGCTGTACTTTAAAGCTAGTGATACGGTTTTTCATACCCACTAAAAAAGCGGTAATAACCTTTGGAGTTAAATCCATTTTTGCTGCTTTTTCGGCACTTATTTTAATACCAGTAGGTGCACCTGAACGCCAGTCAATATGAATCGCTTCGATGCCTTCCAGTGTTACTAATACAGTTTGATCGACTGGTGTACCTGTTGGCTTTAAAATTCCTGTTACTGTAAAGGGTTTATCTTTGTGTAATGAAAAACTGGTTGCGCCACCACCATGAGCAACAATGATTTTATCACCTATTTTGTATCCTAATTTATCAGCAACACTGGCACCTAATACAGCATCATAAACACCTGCGAAGGGTTTTCCTTGCGAAAAAACCAGCACTTGTTTCTCACCATATTTAAAATGAGCAAAGTAATCTTGATTGGTTCCTAGCACTCTAAAACCTTTATGAGAATCACCAAGAGATAGAGGAATTGTCCATTTGACGTATTTATTATGAGCAATTTTTTGATACGAATCCCAGCCGATATTATTGGTTGCATTACCGATATGAAAAACGCTGTAAAGCAATAATTGAATAGGCCCGCTACGCGCGCCTACGACTAAATCAGTCCCTGAAACCGTATTTAAAAAACTCGCTTTAGTTTCTTTATTTAAATATTCAACCCCGATGAGTAATGCCACACTGATAGCAATTGAAACAACCGTCAATATCAAATTGATTCTGCGATTCCAAAGGCTCTTCCATGTTAATTTGAGTAAGATCATGCCTTTTCTCAAATACGATTAATATCGGCAAGTTCAATGATTTTGGAAAAGTGTCCGCTAATTGCAGGATCATGGCTGACAAAAATGATAGTACTATTTTGTGCATTTGCTTCTTGAAAAAGCAATTTCAAAAAATGATCTCGCTTATTGGTATCTAATGAAGATGTTGGTTCATCAGCAATGATAATTTCTGGTTGACCGATTAATGCCCTTGCCGCTGCTACGCGCTGTTGCTGACCGACACTGAGTTCACTAACAGTACCTTGACACAATGCTTCATCAAGTCCCAGATGATCTAATAATCGAATAGCGGTTTGTTTATCATCACCTGCTTTTTTGGCTCGAAGGGGCGAAAATTGGCAGGGTAAAGTCACATTATCGACAACGGATAAATAGGGAAGTAAATTAAATTGCTGAAAAATAATCCCCATATGATCTGCTCTGAAGCGATCACGCTTTGAGGGTTTCAGCGCCTGTAAATTTTGATCTAATACATTTAGCTCACCAGAGCTAGGGCTTAAAATGCCTGCTAATAAATTAAGCAGTGTTGTTTTTCCACTACCGCTTTCACCACATAGTAAAACATGCTCGCCTTTAGTGATACTTATCTGTTTGATAGATAGGGTATCGCTTGCCTGACCTTTCCAGCAAAACCGCAGTTCTTTGATAGTAATAACATTCATTCTAGTTATTTGCTTACCTTTTTTAGAATTATGACTTAAATCTGAATCTGCATTTAAGTCACGGATTCAGATTTAAGGTTATTATTTGAGCTTAATAGCTTTATCTTCTGAAATAAGCTTTGATGATGCACCTTTAGAGGTAATCCAGTCTACTTTGAGCTTTTTAAAACCATGTAAAAAAACAGTGAAAAGATGTGGTGTTATTTGATCCAAATTCTTCACCGATTGACAGGTAAATGCCCAGCTTGCATCAACATCATTATGAACATGATGGTGTTCATCACCGTCACCATGAGCGTTATTATGTTCATCAGTACCACTATGAGAATCAACAGTATCTTTTTTATCACCTTTACTTTTCTCAAGCATCGGAGATGAAACAGTAACCTGATCGAGATGACATTGTGCGTTATCAGGAATTGAAAAGAGCACTTTAGCATTTTTTAATTGCTTCACAGCATTTTTAACTTTCTTTTTATCTTCCTTGCTTGAAGGAGCATATTCAAAACCAAAAATATTATCCGCAGGTGACTCTAAAGCAATTGCAAGCTTATTGGCATCAAGAGCTATGGTAAGGCTGGCAGCCCCATGCTCGTGAGGTGGATGTTGCTCGATAGTCGTTTCAGCAAACCCTGCTGACATGAAGTTCATGCTAATAAAAAGTATAATGGGACGAACTATAAAACGGGTACTTTTCTTAATCATTTTTTTAGATCTCTAAAATTTGATATTAATAAAATATTACATACTCAATATTATAACCTGAATCCGTGAGGTCACTACGGCACAGGACGCAAGCTACTGATTCATCACGGGTTTAAAAATACCCGCTTAACCTACGGGTGAAGCTAAGATTTAGTGAGCTTCCCATTTGCGCTAGCAGATGGTGAACTCAATTATGCAGAGCTTTTAAATCCCTTGCTAAACCAATATCTTACGCCCTGTTATCCGCATTGACCTCACGGAT
>JALSLM010000218.1 GCA_026988295.1 Thiotrichaceae bacterium | reverse complement strand
TTTTTAGCGCTTCTGTCAATAACATCTTATCAAAATAGGCATATTAGAAAAATGCTGTATCTAATTACAATATTAAGAGCCTGCCTGAGAACTCAGACTGAAGCAAAAATCTCAGAAATAATATAAGGTAGACCGGACAAAAAAAGTGAATAGTCGTTCTATGTGATTATTTATATAACAAGGAATATCGGCTAGAGATAATTTTAAATATGGCAAAAGTACCAACCACTCCCAATATAGAAACAGTAAGACGTATTAGTATATTATGCAATGCTCAGTTCTGTTATTTACTAATAATTCCTGAAGACACCATCATTTATATATTTACTGATATTGCCGACACAGACTTAGATCATTATAAAAGAGAGCTTAAAACATGGTGTGGTATGGAGTTTCAAGTTTATAACGAGCCAGAAAAAAAGAGCCTAATTATTAAGAAAATAATAGAAACAGGTAAAAAGATTCTCCCCATCAAAGATAGTG
The DNA here is from genome assembly GCA_026988295.1 of Thiotrichaceae bacterium. Lineage (GTDB taxonomy): Bacteria > Pseudomonadota > Gammaproteobacteria > Thiotrichales > Thiotrichaceae > Cocleimonas. Next base: position 35,972 of record JALSLM010000218.1, on the reverse strand, counting down.
AAATCAAAAAAGCCGAGAAAAATCTCGGCCTTTAAAAGCAAATACTCAAGTAGTAGCTAGTTAAGGAAACCCTTATCAAGTCCAATTATTTGCAGCTTACCAAATCTTGCGTTATTTTCCATGATGCTCAACGCATAGAATGACAATTACGACTTGCCTCATAAAAATAGCATAGATTCTTACAAACTAAATTCTAATCGACTTAATCAGGCTTCATTACTATTTAAAATAATAAATTATTCTGTAATCTCAGGACGATCTAGTAACTCGATATAAGCCATAGGAGCATTATCGCCAGCACGATATCCACACTTAATTATACGTGTATATCCACCAGGTCTTTCACTGTAACGAGGCCCTAAATCATTAAAGAGTATTCCTACGCACTCCTTATCCCTGAGTCGAGAAAAAGCAGTACGGCGATTATGAACAGAATCAACTTTTGCACGAGTAATTAAAGGCTCTGCAACTCGGCGTAATTCCTTTGCTTTTGCAACAGTAGTTTTAATTGCACCATATTTAATTAATGCAATTGATAAGCTTTGTAATGTAGCTTTACGATGGCTACTGTTACGACTAAGTTGACGACCAATTTTATGATGACGCATTTGTTAAACCTTAAATTCTTTACTTAATAACTGTGAAATTAATACTATGGCCAAATAATACTTAACCTACTACTCTCACATCTTTTGTTTCAATAGAAGCTGGCGGCCAATTTTCAAGTCGAGCACCAAGCGTTAAACCATGTGAAGCTAGAATATCCTTAATTTCAGTCAAAGATTTTTTACCAAGATTCGGAGTCTTAAGCAATTCCACTTCAGTTTTCTGTACCAAGTCACCAATATAGTAAACTTGCTCAGCTTTTAGACAGTTAGCTGATCGAACGGTCAATTCAAGATCATCAACAGGGCGTAAAAGCACAGGATCAATTTCTGGCTCTGGCTCAACCTCTGGCTCTGGCTCGATTATGGTCAAATCGAAGAATACAGCAAGTTGCTCATGAAGTATGGTCGCTGCATCACTAATAGTTTCTTCAGCATCAATAGAACCATCAGTCTGTAGCTCTATTATAAGCTTATCCATATCTGTACGATTTTCAACACGAGCATTATCTACATCATAAGATACTCGTACAACAGGACTGAAAGAGGAATCAAGAAGTAATGTTCCAAGCGGCAATTCAGGAGAATCAGGACCACGACGTACACTTGCAGGTTGATAACCACGACCTTTTTCAACTTTTATTGACATCTCGAGCTGAATATCAGAAGTCAAAGTAGCAATTACAATATTTGGATCAACAATCTCGACATCATGGTCAAGTTTAATATCCCCAGCCGTAACAACTCCAGGACCTTGCTTTCTAATATCTAGTGTAACTTCATCTTTTTCGTTTAAACGAAAAGCTAGATTTTTTAAATTAAGGAGAATATCAACAACATCTTCGTGCATACCTTCAACGGCGGTATACTCATGTTCTACCCCAGTAATTTTAACTTCTGTTACTGCACACCCTGGTATTGATGAAAGCAAAATTCTGCGCAAAGCATTTCCCAGAGTGTGACCAAAACCACGCTCTAAGGGTTCTAATACAATTTTAGACGTGTAGCTACCTAGATCAGTGACCTGGATATTACGTGGTTTTAATAAATCTATAGATTTAGACACAATATACCTCAATATTACACAGGAAAACTATTACTTAGAGTAGAGTTCCACAATAAGAGACTCATTGATCTCTGCTGGTAGTTCATCACGTTCAGGAGCAGCCTTAAAAGTGCCTTCAAGTTTTTTCATATCAACTTCAACCCACTCTGGGAAGCCAACTTGATCAGCTACTGAAACTGAATCTTGTATTCTAGTTTGTTTCTTAGCCTTCTCACGTACGGAAATAACATCTCCAGTTTTAACCTGATATGAAGGTATGTTTACTGAAGCTCCGTTAACCATGATAGACTTATGACTTACAAGCTGGCGTGCTTCTGCTCTAGTTGAACCATAACCCATACGGTACACAACATTATCAAGACGACACTCTAGCAACTGTAATAAGTTTTCACCAGTTGAACCCTTAAGACGAACAGCTTCCTTAAAATAATTTCTAAACTGCTTTTCTAGAACACCATAAATGCGACGCACTTTCTGCTTCTCACGAAGCTGAAGACCATAATCTGACAAACGACTACGACGCTCACCATGAACACCTGGAATCTTCTCAAGATTACATTTATTCTCAAGCGAACGCCCGCGACCTTTTAAATAAAGATCCGTACCTTCACGACGCATTAACTTACACTTTGGTCCAATATATCTGGCCATTATTTATCTCCGACTAAACCCGACGTTTCTTTGGTGGGCGACAACCATTATGTGGAATTGGTGTCACATCAATTATATTAGTAATCTTATAACCAATATTATTAAGAGCACGAACAGCAGATTCACGACCAGGCCCAGGCCCTTTTACATGAACATCAAGATTCTTCAATCCAAATTGCCTTGCAGCTTCACCTGCTCGCTCAGCTGCAACCTGTGCAGCAAAAGGTGTACTTTTACGCGAGCCGCGAAAACCAGATCCACCTGCTGTAGCCCATGCTAAAGCATTTCCTTGCCTGTCGGTAATGGTAATGATGGTATTATTAAAAGACGCATGTATATGCGCGATACCGTCGCTGACCGACTTCTTTACTTTCTTACGTGATTTAGTGGCTGTTGCCATCTCAAAATTACCTATCTATTTATACTTTAACTAATATCCAAAGGGATAAAATTTATTTACGAATTGGCTTGCGTGGACCTTTACGAGTACGCGCATTAGTCTTAGTTCGCTGACCACGCAATGGTAAACCACGACGATGCCGAATACCGCGATAGCAACCTAAATCCATAAGACTTTTAATATTCATGGAAACTTCACGACGCAAATCGCCTTCTACCATGAATTTAGCTACTTCCTTTCTAAGACGTTCAACCTCATCTTCAGAAAGTGCATTAATTTTAGCCTCAGGTGCAATTTTTGCATCAGCGCAAATATTTGCTGCACGCGACCTACCTATACCGTAAATTGAAGTTAATGCAATTACAGTATGTTTGTGAACAGGGATGTTAATACCCGCGATACGAGCCATCAAAAATCTCCAGACTGCTTTGAAAGGCGGGCACAATACCCGAATCTACAGTGCTTATCAATAAAAAACAAAAAAAACTAACCCTGACGTTGCTTATGACGTGGGTCTGTACATATTACACGTACAACACCCTTACGTTTTACTATGCGACAATTACGACACATTTTCTTAACAGATGCACGAACCTTCATGAGTTAAACCTCTATATTATATCCAAACCAAAAGACTAACGTGTCTTCTTTGGCTTTTTACCACCAGATTTGAAGTTAGATTTTTTCATCAAACCCTCATACTGATGCGACATCATGTGTGATTGAACTTGAGCTATAAAGTCCATAACAACCACAACAATAATTAATAGCGATGTACCACCAAAATAGAATGGTACATTCCACCCCAGAATTAAAAACTCTGGTAGCAGACAAACAAGTGTAATGTAAATTGCACCTACAGCGGTTAAGCGAGTCATTACACCATCGATGTATTTAGCCGTTTCCTTCCCTGGCCTAATACCCGGAATGAACGCACCAGCTTTCTTCAAATTATCAGCAGTTTCTCTTGAATTAAAAACAAGCGCTGTATAAAAGAAAGTAAAAAATATAATTGCCAAAGCATAGAACAATACATACAAAGGCTGACCAGGCTGAAGCATAGTTACAAAATCTTGCAACCATTCCATTCCATTTGCATCAGAAACCCAACGACCCAAACTAGAAGGAAACAAAATAATACTTGAGGCAAAAATAGGAGGTATAACTCCAGCCATATTCAATTTCAGTGGCAAATGGCTTGATTGCCCCATAGCCATTCTTCTACCTTGCTGACGATTGGCATAATTAACTGTTATACGTCTCTGACCACGTTCAACAAATACAATAAACGCAGTAACCAAGACAGCCAAAGCAAGTAGAATAATAACAAATGCAGATGATAATTCACCATTGCGAGCTAATTCTAAAGTTCCTCCAATAGCAACAGGCAAACCTGCAACAATACCAGCAAAAATTATCAATGAAATACCATTACCTATGCCACGCTCAGTTATTTGTTCACCAAGCCACATCAGAAATAAAGTTCCTGTCACTAGCGAAACAACTGTGGTAATAATAAAACCAACACCTGGATATAAAGCAATAGTCTGCCCACCACCTAAGTCTTGGCCTCCAAGTGCAATTGCGATACCCAAACTTTGAAACAATGCCAAGCCAACTGTTCCATATCGGGTATACTGAGTAATTTTTCGTTTTCCAGACTCACCCTCTTTCTTAAGCTGTTGCAAAGAAGGGATAACATGTGTCATTAACTGGACAATAATAGAAGCAGAGATATAAGGCATTATACCAAGAGCAAATACACTCAATCGCTTAAGCGCACCACCTGAAAACATATTAAAGACACCTAGTATGGTTCCAGTATTTTGGTCAAAAAATTGCTGTAAAGCAGCAGGATTAACGCCGGGTATTGGAATAAATGTTCCAACTCTATACACAATCAAAGCGAAAAAAACAAAGGCAAGCCTTTGTTTAATTTCAGCAATATTGCTCATACCCGAAAGCATGCCTGTAGCGTTCTTTGTAGCCACGATTATATTCCTTAGTCTTCGACCTTGCCGCCAGCAGCTTCGATAGCTTCTCTAGCACCTTTACTAACTTTAATACCTTTAAGCGTTACTGCTTTATCTATACTGCCAGATAACATAACTTTAACATTAAGTATGTTTTTAGTAATCAAATTAGCTGATTTTAAAACATCAAGATCTATAGTATCCACATCAACTAGAGCTAACTCATGTAAGCGTAGCTCAGTACTAAAACGACCGATACGCGAGGTAAATCCTACTTTGGGTAAACGGCGTTGCAACGGCATTTGACCACCTTCAAAACCCACCTTATGAAACCCACCTGAACGTGATTTCTGCCCTTTATGACCACGCGCACAGGTCTTTCCCCAACCAGAACCAATTCCACGACCTACACGCTTTCTATTTTTTCTACTTCCAGTAGCTGGTTTTAACGTATTAAGTTTCATTATACTTCCTCAACTGTAAGCATATATGAAATTTTATTAATCATACCGCGATTTTCTGGCGTATCATTAACAATAACTGAATTATGCATTTTTCTTAAGCCAAGCCCTCGCGCACATGATTTATGTGCTTTTAAACGTCCATTCATGCTCCGAACGATTGTTAGCTTTATTTGTTTACTAGTAGACATAAATTAACCTCTAATTTCTTCTACAGTTTTGCCACGTTTAGCTGCAATTAATTCTGGTGAACTCATCTCTGCAAGCCCTTTAATAGTAGCACGAACAACATTAATAGGATTTCTAGATCCCACACACTTCGCCAGTACATTTCTTACACCGACAACTTCAAAAACAGCTCGCATTGCACCACCTGCAATAATACCAGTACCATCAGAAGCTGGTTTCATAAAGACATGTGCTGCACCGTGGCGTGCATTAATCTCATACTGTAAAGTATCATCAACTAAAGCTACATTTACAATATTCTTACGTGCTTTTTCCATTGCTTTTTGAATTGCTACTGGAACTTCACGAGCTTTTCCGTAACCAAAACCTATCCGACCATTACCGTCACCAACAACTGCTAAGGCAGTAAAACCGAAAACTCGACCACCTTTAACAACTTTTGCAACACGATTAACGTGGACTAATTTCTCTTGCAGGCCGTCATTCGCCTTATCTGTATTATCTGTTCTAGCCATCTTTTATAAACCTTTAGAACTGCAAACCCGCTTCACGCGCAGCTTCAGCCAACGCCTTTACACGACCATGATATTTAAAACCGGAACGATCGAATGCAACAGATTCTATTCCCTTTTCTTTTGCGCGCTCAGCAACTAATTTTCCAACTGCTTCAGCAGCTTTCGCATTCCCAGTGTAATCCAAGTTATCACGCATAGATTTTTCAACGGTGGAGGCTGATGCAATCACAGTATTATCATCACCAGAAATAATTTGAGCATAAATATGCCTAGAGCTTCGATAAACGGAAAGACGATCGACGCCTAATTCTCGCATTTTCATACGGGAGCGTTTACCACGTCGAATTCTGGCCAATCTCTTATTCATTTCAAATATACCTTCTAACTTATGTTTTCTTAGCTTCTTTACGGATTATACGCTCATCAGCATACTTCACACCCTTACCCTTATATGGCTCAGGTGGTCTATAAGATCTAATTTCAGCAGCTGTTTGACCAATAACTTGCTTATCAATTCCACTAAGTATAATTTCAGTTTGACTTGGTGTTTCACAAGTAACACCCTCAGGTATCTCATGAACGACAGGATGTGAAAAACCTAGAGTCAAATTCAGCTTATTACCCTGTGCTTGAGCACGATAACCTACACCAACTAATTCAAGTTTCTTTACAAAGCCAACACTCACTCCTGAGATCATATTATTAGTAACAGCTCGCATAGTACCTGCCATTGCCCAGCCTTTTTTATCTTTTTCACTCTTAGGCTTAACAACAAGAGTATTATTCTCTTCTAATATCTCAACCGATTCGTGGATAGTATAATCAAAAGCCCCCTTAGAGCCTTTGATCACAATATTCTGTCCATTAATTTTTGCCTCTACTCCAGCAGGCAAATCAATAGGCATTTTTGCTATTCTAGACATATATAAATACCAATTATTCTACAATACAGAGTACTTCACCACCCTGTCCAGCGGCTCTAGCAGAGCGATCACTCATTACACCTCTTGATGTTGAAACAATCGCAACACCTAAGCCTAGCATTACTGTCGGCAATTCACTCTTACCTCGGAAAATTCTCAAACCAGGACGACTAATTCTTTTTAAAGTCTTGATCACAGGCTCACCTTGAAAGTACTTTAAGGTAACACTCGTAACAGGCTTAACTTCCTCGTTCGTAGTGAAAGTTTCAATATAACCTTCTTCCATTAGTACTTTTAATATTGCTGTTTTCTTTTTTGACGAAGAAAATGACACTTCCTTTTTATTAGCTCGCTGACCATTTCGAATACGTGTCAACATATCAGCTATAGGATCACTCATACTCATTATACGTACTCCTTACCAACTTGCCTTAGTCAAACCAGGAAGATCACCTTCCATAGCAGACTCTCTCAATTTATTTCTACAAAGACCGAATTTCCGATAAACACCATGTGGTCTTCCTGTAATCGCACAACGATTACGTTGACGAACACTTGAACTATTACGAGGTAGTTTTTGCAAAGAATCTGTTGCAGCCATTACCTGCTCAAAACTACTATTAGGCGAACGGATGATTTCTTTCAAATCTGCTCTTTTCTTAGCATACTTAGCCACTAACTTAGCGCGTTTTGCTTCGCGAGCGATCATTGATTTTTTAGCCATTGTTCAATTTATCCTATTTTTTCTTAAAAGGAAACTGGAAAGCATCTAATAATGCCTTTCCTTCTTTATCATTTTTAGCGGTTGTAGTAATAGCAATATCCAAACCACGTAATTTGTCAATTTTATCGTAATCTATCTCAGGAAAGATAATCTGTTCATTAAACCCCATACTGTAATTACCATTCCCATCAAAAGAACGAGGATTTAAGCCACGAAAATCACGTACACGAGGAATAGAAATATGAATTAAACGATCTAAAAACTCATACATCTGCTCACGGCGCAAATTAACTTTACAACCTATAGGCCAATTATCACGAATTTTAAATCCTGCGATTGATTTACGTGATATTGTAACAACAGGTTTTTGACCAGCAATTTTTGTCATATCTGACACAGCATGCTCAATAACTTTTTTATCACCTACTGCATCACCTAGCCCCATATTTAATGAGATCATTGTAATTTTAGGAACTTCCATAATATTTTTATAATCAAACTTTTCAGTTAATTCCTTCACTACTGTTTCATTATAAAAATCTTGTAATCTAGACATTGTTATACCTTTAACTTCTTATAATTTAATTGTAATTTATTAGCTAATTACTTCACCATTAGATTTAAAGTATCTAACCTTTTCGCCATCTTCAAGAAGCCTAAATCCAACACGATCACCCTTATCATTGGCAGGATTAACAAGCATTACATTTGATACATCTATAGGCATCTCTTTTTCAACTATACCACCAGCGACTCCCGCATTTGGATTGCCCTTCTGATGCTTTTTTGCGATATTGATACCTTGCACAAGCAACTTACCGTTTGCTTTTAGCTCAGTAACAGTACCGCGACGACCTTTATCTTTTCCAGCAATAACAACAACAAGGTCATTTTTTACAATTTTATTCATGATAATTAACCTAATAGTACTTACAGTACTTCTGGAGCCAATGAAATAATCTTCATGAAATTTTTATCACGAAGCTCACGTGTTACAGGGCCAAAGATACGGGTTCCGATTGGCTCAAGTTTAGCATTAAGAAGAACTGCTGAGTTCGCATCAAAACGAATTGCCGAGCCATCTTTACGGCGCACACCCTTTGCTGTTCTCACAACAACTGCTGTATACACATCACCTTTTTTAACCTTACCACGCGGTATAGCTTCTTTGATACTAACTTTAATAATATCGCCAATACCCGCATAACGTCTATGAGACCCACCTAACACTTTTATACACTGAACTCGACGAGCGCCACTATTATCAGCCACACCTAAATTTGTTTGCATTTGAATCATGTTCTATACCATCACTTTTTTTGGCTTTAACTTGTTAATCCTTCTTAAGTCGCCTGACTAAGAAACACCTTTACTTAGAACCTTTATTAAAGTCCAACTCTTGGTTTTAGATAATGGACGACACTCTTTAATCATAACAGTATCACCAATATTACATTCGTTAGCAGCATCATGTGCATGATATTTAGTTGAGCGACGAATAAACTTTCCATACAATGGATGCTTAACTTTTCTTTCACCCATTACAACGATAGTCTTATCCATTTTATTACTAATCACCTGACCAGTAATACTACGTTCTACTTTAGCTTTTAGCTCTGACATCTTATTCACCTGCACTTACTGTCTGCATTTCATTCATAATCGTTTTAATACGTGCAATTTTACGTCGCACCTTTTTCATTTCAGAATGACGGTTTAGCTGCCCTGTAGAGCGCTGCATTCGTAAAATAAATTGCTCTTTAAGACTATCTAAAAGCTCTTTTGACAACTCTTCTGCAGTTTTATTACGTAGTTCACTTGCTTTCATCACATCACCTGTCTTGTGACAAACACTGTCTTAATTGGTAATTTAGCAGCAGCTAAAGCAAAAGCTTCACGTGCTAACTCTTCTGATACACCTTCCATTTCATAGAGAACACGACCTGGCTGAATCAGACAAACCCAGTATTCAACATTACCTTTACCTTTACCCATACGTACTTCTAAAGGCTTACTAGTTATTGGCTTATCTGGAAAAACACGAATCCATATTTTTCCACCACGCTTAATATGCCTAGTCATGGCACGACGAGCAGCTTCTATTTGTCTAGCTGTTAAGCGACCACGCCCCACAGCTTTAAGACCATATTCACCGAAGCTCACCTTACTACCCGTTGTAGCTAGACCTCGGTTTCTACCTTTAAACTGCTTACGAAATTTTGTTCTTTTAGGCTGTAACATTTGTGTTCTCTATCTCTTCTTCTTGCTGTCGCGACCAGCTGATTTAGCCTGTTTCTGCTCAAGGTCAAATACATCACCTTTATAGATCCAGACCTTTATGCCAATAACACCATAGGTGGTATGAGCTTTTGCCGTAGAATAATCAATATCAGCACGAAGTGTATGTAAAGGCACTCGTCCTTCACGATACCACTCTGTACGAGCAATTTCAGCGCCATTTAAACGCCCGCCACAACTAATCTTAATACCCAAAGCACCAAGACGCATTGCATTTCCTACTGCTCTCTTCATGGCGCGGCGGAACATGATACGTCTTTCTAGCTGATTAGCAATACTTTCCGCAACTAATTTAGCATCTAATTCAGGCTTACGAATTTCTTCAATATTTACCTTAACATTGTTAGGATGTAAACCCATCATTTTTGCAGTATCAGCACGCAGTCTTTCTATATCTTCGCCTTTCTTACCGATAACAACACCTGGGCGTGCAGTATGTATTGTAACGAAAGCTGACTTAGCTGGACGCTCAATTTGAACACGACTTACAGAGGCATGCTTTAGCTTGGCCTCTATAAAGGAACGAACAGCCATATCTTTATGCAAAAATTCAGCATACTCTTTACCTTCCGCATACCATTTTGAACGCCAATCAGAAGCTATTCCCAAACGAAAACCAACTGGATGTATCTTTTGACCCATACTTTAAACCTCACCATCACCAACGGCTAGAGTAATATGACTCGTCCGTTTAAGAATACGATTTGCACGACCTTTTGCCCTCGGACGCAGACGCTTCATTGTCGGCGCTTGATCAACCATAACCTTCGTTATTGTCAACTCATCAATATCGGCACCTTCATTATGCTCTGCATTTGCGATTGCAGAATCTAAAATCTTTTTGATAATTGCGGCTGATTTCTTTTGACTAAAAGCCAAAACATCCAAAGCCTCTTCTACAGCCATCCCACGAACTTGATCAGCAACAAGTCTCGCCTTTTGAGGCGATATTCGAGCAAATCTTAACTTAGCGTTAACTTCCATCTTATTTATCTCGACTTCTTATCAGCTACATGACCACGATACATACGCGTAGGTGAAAATTCACCCAGCTTATGACCGACCATATGCTCATTTACCAAAACAGGAACATGTTGGCGACCATTATGAACTGCAATTGTCAAACCAACCATATCAGGAACTATCATTGAACGTCTTGACCAAGTCTTTATTGGCTTACGATCTCCAGCTTCTACAGCCTTCAATACTTTTGACATTAAATGATGATCGACAAATGGACCTTTCTTTAAAGAACGTGGCACCGTTAATTACCTCTTATCTCTTCGACGAACGATCAAATGATCAGTACGTTTATTTTTACGCGTCTTATAACCCTTAGTTGAAAGACCCCAAGGAGAAACCGGGTGGCGACCACCAGAAGTCTTACCCTCTCCACCACCATGTGGATGATCAACAGGATTCATAACAACACCACGAACCGTAGGACGAATCCCACGATGACGACTTGCACCAGCCTTACCCAACTTAACTAGCCCATGCTCAGAATTACTTACTTCGCCTACTGTAGCCCTACAATCAGAAAGTACTTTTCTCATCTCACCAGAACGTAAACGTAATGTTGAATAGCGACCTTCTCGAGCAATCAACTGCGCTGAAGTACCTGCACTTCGTGCCATTTGAGCACCCTTACCAGGCTTCATCTCAATACAGTGAATAACAGTACCTACTGGCATATCGCGCAACGACATTGCATTACCTGCAGCTATTGGGGATTCCGACCCAGACAACAAATTATCTCCAGCACGCAAACCTTTTGGAGCAATAATATACCGTCTTTCTCCATCTGCATATTTAAGCAATGCTATATTTGCAGTACGATTAGGATCATACTCAATTGTTTCTACAATAGCTGGAACACCATCCTTAAGGCGTTTAAAATCGATTATCCGATAATGCTTTTTATGACCACCACCAATATGCCTTGTAGTAATCCTACCATTATTATTCCGACCGCCAGACTTGCTTTTCTTTTCAAGCAAAGCCTTGTGCGGCTTCCCCTTATGCAAATCCTTATTTACAACACGAACCTGATGTCTTCGACCAGGTGATGTTGGTTTCATTTTTACGATAGCCATTTATTAACCCTCAGCTGCCACATCTAAAGATTGACCTTCTGCCAGTCTCACATAGGCTTTCTTCCAATTCTTGCGCTTACCAGCCCTTTTTCCAAAATTCTTTTGCTTGCCTACCACATTAACTGTACGAACATCAGCAACTTTAACCTCAAACAAAAACTGCACTGCACTTTTTATTTCACGCTTTGAAGCATCAGTCGCAACCCTAAAAGTATGAATATTTGCATCCGAACCTGATACTGCTTTTTCTGTAACATGCGGACCATAAACAACGTGATACACTCTTTCTTCAGTCAATACTGAACTCATGACAGCCACTCCTGAACTTTTACTACTGCTGCTGATGTCATAACCACTTTATCATGAGCGACTAGACTAACAGGATTCAATGCTGAAACCTCAAGAACATCACAATGTGGAATATTACGAATTGATAATTCGACACTCTCATTGCTTTCATCGCCCACAAGCAAAGCATTGTGCGCACCTAATTTCTCCAGTATCGTCAACATTAACTTAGTCTTTGGCTCTTCAACCTCAAAAGCATCTACAACTATAAGTGACTCAGATCGTACCAACTCAGAAAATATTGAACGCATTGCAGCTCTATACATTTTCTTATTTAGCTTCTTCGAATAGTCACGTGGACGCGCAGCAAAAGTAACACCACCCTTACGCCAAATAGGACCACGAGAAGTACCTGCACGAGCACGACCTGTACCTTTTTGTCTCCACGGCTTAGCACCACCACCACTAACATCTGAACGTGATTTTTGCGCCTTATTACCCGAACGACCCGCAGCCATATAAGCAACTACAGCCTGATGAATCAACGACTCATTATATTCTTTGGAAAAAACATCATCACTTAGACTCAGCTCTTTACCCTCTACAGTTTTCAACTTCATTCTATTAACCCTTAACGGCCGGCTTCACAAGAACATTACCACCACGAGCACCAGGTACAGCACCCTTAACCATCATTAAATTCTTTTCAAGATCAATTCTAACCACAGTAAGACTCTGAGTTGTCTGTTGAACAGCACCCATATGACCCGACATTTTCTTACCTTTAAACACACGACCCGGAGTTTGGTTTTGACCAATAGAACCTGGTGTTCTGTGATTGATTGAGTTACCGTGAGTTGCATCTTTACCTGCAAAGTTATAACGCTTCAAAACACCCGCAAAGCCTTTTCCTATCGTTGTACCGGTAACATCAACTTTCTGCCCCTCGCCAAATATATCGAGCGCTATCTCAGAACCCAATTCAAAATCAGCAACAGAATCTACACGTGACTCACGAGTATATACACCTGACTCAACCGAAGCCTTCGCATAATGACCTGACTCCGACTTACTCACCTTAGATGCTTTTTTCACACCAACCGTAAGCTGCACTGCATTATACCCATCGGTATCAACAGTCTTAAGTTGAGAAATACGATTAGGGCTAACCTCCAATACCGTCACTGGCGTGGCAGTACCATCCTCATTGTATATCCGAGTCATTCCAACTTTTGAACCCAGCAGACTGATTGCCATATTGGCTACCTCATTTAATAAAAGACGATGCTAAATAACAATAAAAAGCACAATCATAAACACAAAATTCTTCAAAAAAAATCGACCGGTACCAACATGATTCAATAACACTATCAGTCACTAAGCCGAAGAAAGGCGCGCATTATGCCAGATAAACCAACACTAGGGAACTCTAATATTAATATTTTATGCATTAATTTCCACGCAAAGAAACTAAGCATAAATATCAGAGTGTTACGCCATTAATATACAATTAATCAGGTCAGTTTAATCTGAACATCTACACCTGTAGCAAGATCTAACTTCATCAGTGCATCTACCGTCCTATCGGTGGGATCAACAATATCCATTAAACGCTTATGCGTACGTATTTCATATTGATCACGCGCATCTTTATTCACATGCGGTGAGATCAAAATAGTAAAACGCTCTTTACGAGTAGGCAAAGGAATAGGACCCTTCACTCTAGCACCAGTACGCTTTGCTGTTTCCACAATCTCTCTTGCAGAACGATCTATCAATTTATGATCAAATGACTTTAATCGGATACGGATTTTCTGACCTGACATAATATATTACTCAGTTTATTCAATTATTTTGGAAACAACACCCGCACCAACTGTGCGACCACCTTCACGAATCGCAAAACGTAAGCCGTCTTCCATCGCAATAGGATTGATAAGTGTTACTACCATTTTTACGTTATCACCTGGCATAACCATTTCTGTTCCTTCTGGAAGGTCACAGGCTCCGGTTACATCAGTTGTTCTAAAGTAGAATTGTGGACGATACCCATCAAAGAATGGAGTATGGCGACCACCTTCATCTTTTGACAATACGTATACTTCTGCTTCAAATTTTGTATGTGGTGTGATTGAGCCAGGCTTACAAAGTACTTGGCCACGCTCTACTTCTTCACGTTTTGTTCCACGTAGTAATACACCTACATTATCTCCTGCTTGACCCTCGTCTAGCAATTTACGGAACATTTCAACACCTGTACAGGTTGTTGTTTTAGTGTCTTTAATACCTACGATCTCTATATCATCACCAACATGCACGATGCCGCGCTCGATACGACCTGTTACAACGGTTCCTCGACCTGAGATTGAGAATACATCCTCAACTGGCATTAGGTAATCACCATCAACCGCACGCTCTGGCTCTGGTATATAGCTATCCAACGCACCTACTAGCTCTACAATTTTTTCTACGTACTTCTCTTCGCCGTCTAGTGCTTTTAGTGCTGAACCTGTAATTACTGGTGTATCGTCACCTGGGAACTCATACATATCCAGCAATTCACGAATTTCCATCTCAACAAGCTCTAGTAGCTCTTCATCGTCCACCATGTCAGCCTTGTTCATGAATACAACAATGTATGGAACACCTACTTGGCGTGACAACAAAATATGCTCACGCGTTTGCGGCATCGGACCGTCTGCTGCTGATACTACAAGTATCGCACCATCCATTTGCGCAGCACCTGTAATCATGTTCTTCACATAATCGGCATGACCAGGACAGTCTACATGCGCATAGTGACGAGTATCTGACTCATACTCAACATGAGATGTAGCGATAGTTATACCACGCGCTTTCTCTTCTGGCGCATTATCTATTTCATCAAATGCTTTAACTTCACCACCCATCTTTTCTGCCATAACTTTTGTTAGTGCAGCAGTCAGCGTTGTTTTTCCATGGTCTACGTGACCAATTGTACCCACGTTGACGTGGGGTTTATTACGTTCAAATTTTTCTTTGGACATGATTACTCACCTCTATTTATCATCGCATCAGCAACCATCTGTGGCACTTCAGCATATTTCGCAAATTCCATTGAATAACTCGCCCTTCCTTGTGTTGCAGAACGCAAAGCTGTTGCATAACCAAACATTTCAGACAACGGAACTTCTACACGAATGATTTTCCCCGAAGGAGCCTCATCCATACCCTGAACGACACCTCGGCGACGTGTTAAATCACCCATGACATCACCCATATTTTCTTCTGGTGTAACGACTTCAACCTTCATCACTGGCTCGAGCATAGTAGGATTAGCATCAAGAACACCATTACGTATTGCCAATGACCCCGCTACCTTAAAGGACATCTCACTAGAGTCCACATCATGAAAAGAACCATCATATAAAACAGCTTTTACATCTACAACGGGACAACCAGCAAGAACACCATTCCTTAACTGTTCTTCCATACCCTTGATTGCAGCAGGAATAAATTCCTTAGGTATAGCACCACCAGTAATCATATCTTCAAACTCATAACCCGAACCCTCCTCTAAAGGCTCCAGTTTAATTTTTACATGACCATAATGACCTTTACCACCAGACTGACGAACAAACTTCCCTTCAGCCTCTACCGAGCTACGTATACACTCACGATAAGAAACCTGTGGATTACCCACATTAGCCTCAACATCAAATTCACGCTTCATGCGGTCAACTATGATATCTAAATGCAACTCACCCATTCCTGAGATTATCGTCTGACCTGTATCTTCATCTGTATGAACTCTGAAAGAGGGGTCTTCTTGAGCTAATCGCGACAAAGACATAGCCATTTTCTCTTGATCAACAGTTGTCCTAGGCTCAACAGCAACCGAAATAACAGGCTCTGGAAAATCCATTCTTTCCAGTGCTATTGGACGTGATTTATCACACAATGTATCACCAGTTGTCACATCCTTAAGCCCTACAGCGGCCGCTATATCTCCAGCATAGACCTCTTTAATCTCCTCACGAGAATTAGCATGCATCTGCAATATACGACCTATTCTCTCGCGCTTCCCCTTTACAGGATTGAGAACCATATCACCCGTTTTCAAAACACCCGAGTAAACACGAAAAAAAGTCAATGCTCCGACAAATGGATCAGTTGCTATTTTAAAAGCAAGTGCCGCAAAGGGCTCATGATCCGAAGGGAGACACTCAACCTCTACCTCACCCTCCTCAACAACACCTTTTATAGCAGAAACATCTAACGGCGATGGCAGATAACGAACAACTGCATCAAGCATCGCCTGCACACCTTTATTCTTAAAGGCAGAACCACAAAAAGCAGGAATTATCTCTCCTGCAAGTGTACGTATACGTATACCCTGATGAATTTGATCATCCGTAAGATCATCACCCTCAAGATAAGCATTCATCAAATCCTCATTTGCTTCTGCTGCTACTTCAAGCAGAAACTCGCGTAACTTCTCAGCCTCAGATTGCAATTCGCTAGGAATATCATCAAGCACATAGGTAACTCCCATATCACTTTCATTCCAGTAGATTGCCTGCATCTGAATCAGATCAATCACACCTTTAAACTCTTCTTCTGCACCAATTGCGATTTGCATTGGAACAGGATTTGCGCCTAACCGATCATGAATCTGTTCAACCACTCGTAAAAAATCAGCACCTACACGATCCATCTTATTGATGAATGCTATACGTGGAACCTCATATTTATCAGCCTGCCGCCAGACTGTTTCGGACTGCGGCTCAACACCACCTACAGCACAAAATACTGCGACAGCACCATCAAGAACCCGCAAGGAACGCTCAACTTCAATTGTAAAGTCAACATGACCTGGAGTATCTATAATATTAATACGATGCTGCTCAAACTGCTGAGCCATGCCTTTCCAAAAACAGGTTGTTGCCGCTGAGGTTATTGTAATTCCTCTTTCTTGCTCCTGCTCCATCCAATCCATGACAGCAGCACCATCATGTACCTCACCTATTTTGTGAGACACTCCAGTGTAAAACAACACTCTTTCTGTTGTGGTCGTTTTTCCCGCATCGATATGCGCCATAATTCCAACATTGCGATAGCGATCTAAGGGTGTTACACGAGCCACTTTAGTTTCCTACAACACTTCCGTGCTTAATTAAATACTAACTTTTATCTACCAACGGAAGTGAGCAAATGCCTTATTTGCTTCCGCCATCTTATGCGTATCTTCACGCTTCTTAACAGCTGAACCACGCTTCTCAGCTGCATCCATCAATTCACCTGCTAATTTCAGCGCCATTGACTTCTCACCACGCTTTCTAGCCGCATCAACCAACCAACGCATTGCAAGCGCATTCTGACGTGATGCACGCACCTCAACAGGAACCTGATAAGTTGCACCACCCACACGACGAGACTTAACCTCAACCGATGGACGAACATTATCAAGAGCCGCATCCAGAACTTCCATTCCGTCATTTCCCTTTTTTGCCGCTATTTCATCTAGTGCGACATAAACAACTTTTTCAGCAATTGATTTCTTACCATCTTTCATAATGGTATTAATAAACTTTGCTAGCAATTCACTACCAAACTTTGGATCAGGAAGGATAATACGTTTTGGAACTTCTCTTCTTCTAGGCATAAAAAACTCACTACTTTATTTGTTTACTATTATTCAACAATGGCTCATGCACCACAATCGACACAAAAACCAAAAAAACTACTACGACTTAGGACGCTTAGCACCATATTTTGAACGTCCCTGCCTACGATCTTGCACACCCTGTGTATCAAGCGAACCACGAACCACGTGATAACGCACACCTGGCAAATCTTTGACACGACCACCGCGAATAAGCACAACCGAGTGCTCTTGCAAGTTATGACCTTCACCCCCGATATAACTACTCACTTCAAACCCGTTAGTCAAACGAACACGGGCAACTTTACGCATAGCTGAGTTTGGCTTTTTAGGTGTTGTCGTATAAACACGAGTACAAACACCACGTCTTTGTGGACATGCTTCTAAAGCAGGAACATTACTTTTCTCTGCTTTACGTTTACGGGGCTTTCGCACCAGTTGATTAATTGTAGACATTAAATTTATTTCTCCAACTTCTATTCGGTTCTCAATATACGATTATTCGTTACACAATAATTTCGCGATACTAAAAACTTGCAAACGACTGTCTATACGATAAAGGCGCGGAATTCTATTACTGCAAGGCGACCATGTCAAGACAGGACTTTATATTTTTAACAAAAGAAAAGTATAAAAAACAGGGGGGGATGGGTATTTAGTAGTATATTCATACCCACCCCCCCTTTTTTTCATACTTTTTAGCTGAACTCATGAAAACTAAAAGTTTAAGCTATTCATAGATTAAGAAACTAGCACCCATCAATATTGGTTTGATTGAGTACTAGGAGACTGTAAATCAAGCTTTATAAATTATTAACCTCTAGCCCTAAGCATCAGTATCAACCGAACCAAAAATCTGTGGCTCTTCAGCTTTTTCTTCAGTAGCTTTTGCTGATTCTGCTTCAAGTGCAGCTAATTGCTGCTCAACCGCTTCTTTCTTACGACGACGCTCAAGATGATGAGATAACCCTGTTCCAGCAGGAATCAAACGTCCAACTATTACGTTTTCTTTCAAGCCTCTCAGTTCATCACGCGCACCTCTAACAGAAGCCTCAGTTAGCACACGAGTCGTCTCTTGGAACGAAGCAGCAGAAATAAAGGAATCGGTAACCAGCGATGCTTTAGTTATTCCAAACAAAATACGATCAAATTTAGCAGGTAATTTCCCTGCTGCAACCAATCTTGCATTTTCAATTTCAACTACAGAGAAATCTAATTGCTCACCTTTTAACATTTTGCTATCACCAGATGATTTAATCACTACTTTCCTAATCATCTGTCTTGCAATTATTTCTACATGCTTATCATTAATTTTTACACCCTGAAGACGATAAACCTCTTGTACTTCTTTTACCAAGTGCTCAGCAAGCTTGACTGGACCAAGAAGACGTAAAATATCGTGTGAGCTAGCCTCACCATCAGCAATCATTTCGCCTTTTTCAACTTTTTCACCTTCAAATACATCGAGGTTACGCCACTTTGGAATCAATACTTCATAGTGATCACCTTCTGGAGGTGTAATAACAAGACGTTTCTTGCCTTTAGTTTCTTTGCCCCATGAGAATGTACCTGATATTTCAGCGAGTATCGCAGGTTGTTTTGGCTTTCTTGCCTCAAACATATCAGCTACTCGCGGCAAACCACCCGTAATATCGCGCGTTTTAGATGATTCCTGTGCAAGCCTAGCCAAGACATCACCCACAGCTACCTTGGCACCATTAGCCAGACCTATAATTGCACCACCTGCAAGCGGGTACTGCACAGGTATTTCAGTATTTTCAAAGAATAATGAATCACCATTTTCATCCAACAAGCGAATCATTGGATTTAGATCTTTTGCACCAGCAGCACGAGAAGCTGGATCGGTGACTACTGTTGAACTCAAGCCTGTAATTTCATCTATTTGTGTATTGATAGTAGAACCATCTACAAAGTCCACAAAATCTACTATACCAGCAACCTCTGTAACAATCGGATGCGTATGAGGATCCCATGTTGCAACCTCTTGACCTTGATCAACACCGTCACCATCTTTAATAGTAACGACCGCTCCATAGGGTAGTTTATAACGCTCACGCTCTCGACCTTGATTATCTATAACACTAATTATCCCAGAACGAGATACCGTTACTAGGTGCCCATCTTTATTGATAACAGTTTTTACATTAACCAAATGTGCTTTACCCACTGACTTCACGACAATATTGTTATCTGCAGCTGCACGACTCGCAGCTCCACCAATATGGAAAGTACGCATAGTCAACTGAGTACCTGGCTCGCCTATAGATTGTGCCGCAATAACACCGACAGCTTCACCCATATTAACCAAATGTCCTCGACCTAGATCACGACCATAACAATGGGCACAAACACCATGTTTTGAATCACATGTTATTGCTGATCGAACTATAATTTCATCAACACCTAAATCATCTAACTTAGCTACCCAATCTTCATCAAGTAGAGTTTTTGCAGGAATCACTACCTCTTCCTTATGATTCAGAACATCTACAGCAGTAACACGACCTAAAACACGCTCAGCTAAAGGCTCAACAACATCACCACCCTCGATAATAGGCTTCATAGTAAGCCCATTCTCTGTACCACAATCATTTGTGGTTACAACCATATCTTGTGAAACATCGACCAAACGACGTGTCAAATAACCAGAGTTAGCTGTTTTAAGTGCTGTATCAGCAAGACCTTTACGAGCACCATGGGTAGAAATAAAGTACTGCAATACATTTAAACCTTCACGAAAGTTCGAGGTGATAGGTGTTTCGATAATAGACCCATCAGGTTTCGCCATCAAACCTCGCATACCTGCTAACTGACGAATCTGTGCGGCAGAACCACGAGCACCAGAATCAGCCATCATATAGATTGAGTTAAATGACTCTTGAGTGACAGTTTCCCCCTCAGCATTAACAACTTCTTCAGAACCCATACCATCCATCATTGCCTTAGCAACCTGTTCATTGGTACGTGCCCAAATATCTACAACTTTATTATATCTTTCACCTTGGGTTACCAAGCCTGATGAGTACTGATTCTCAATTTCTCTCACGTCTTCTTCAGAGCGATTGATAATATCTGCTTTTTCAACGGGAATCATCATATCATCAGCACAGAAAGACACACCCGCAAGAGTTGCATATTTATAACCTGTATACATCAATTGATCAGCAAGAATTACCGTATCTTTAAGGCCTACTCGACGATAGCCTTCATTAATCAAGTACGAAATAGCCTTCTTTTTCATCACCGTATTAACAAGTTCAAAAGGCATACCTTCTGGCAAAACCTCTGAAATAATAGCTCTACCTACCGTTGTTTTAACCCGATGTGTTTTAATCTGAAGTACGCCTTCAGCATCATATTCACTTTCAGTAATACGCACTTGAACCTTTGCATGTAGTGATACCTGCCCAGTTTCATAAGCACGCTTTGCCTCTTCGGTATCAACAAATACCATTCCTTCGCCTTTCGCATTGATGCTTTCACGAGACATATAGTAAAGACCAAGAACGATGTCTTGAGATGGTACAATAATTGGCTCACCATTAGCAGGTGATAAAACGTTATTGGTTGCCATCATCAAAACACGAGCTTCTGTTTGAGCTTCAAGCGATAATGGCACATGCACAGCCATTTGATCACCATCAAAATCAGCATTAAATGCTGAACACACTAATGGGTGCAACTGGATTGCCTTACCTTCAATTAGCACAGGTTCGAACGCCTGAATACCCAATCGATGAAGTGTGGGAGCACGATTAAGCATAATAGGGTGCTGACGAATAATACCTGCCAAAATATCCCAAACTTCAGGTGTTTCACGCTCAACAAGTTTTTTTGCGGCCTTAATTGTTGTCGCCAAACCACGACGTTGTAATTTACCAAAAATAAATGGCTTGAATAGCTCTAACGCCATCTTCTTTGGTAAACCACACTGATGCAATCTCAGTGTTGGCCCTACAACAATTACTGAACGACCCGAATAATCAACTCGTTTACCCAGTAAGTTTTGACGGAAACGACCTTGCTTACCCTTAATCATATCAGCCAATGACTTTAACTGACGACGGTTTGATCCTGTAATTGCACGACCGCGACGACCATTATCTAATAATGCATCAACAGACTCTTGCAACATACGCTTTTCATTACGAACAATAATATCCGGCGCATTTAAATCAAGAAGGCGACGCAAACGATTATTACGATTGATTACGCGACGATATAAATCATTTAAATCCGAAGTTGCAAATCGACCACCTTCCAGTGGGACTAATGGACGTAAATCTGGCGGTAAAACTGGTAAAACGGTTAGTATCATCCATTCTGGCTTATTACCTGAAGCTCCGGCGCTATTATCTTGATCACGGAAAGACTCCATTAGCTTGATACGCTTACTGATGCGTTTGAGCTTAGTCTCAGAATTGGTTGATTGAGACTCCTCATCTAAATCCTGTAAAGCTTCTTCTATATCAACAGATTTAAGCATTTTAAGGACAGCTTCTGCCCCCATCCCTGCATCAAACTCATCACCAAATTCTTCTATTGCCTCAAGATAAGCTTCATCACTAAGCAATTGACCACGCTCAAGCGTAGTCATACCAGGCTCCACAACAACAAAGGCCTCAAAATATAAAACACGCTCAATATCACGTAATGTCATATCGAGGAACAAGCCAATTCGCGAAGGCAAAGACTTCAAAAACCAAATATGAGCCACAGGACACGCAAGGTCTATATGCCCCATGCGATCACGACGAACTTTAGTATTTGTGACTTCTACACCACACTTTTCACAAACAACTCCACGATGTTTTAATCGCTTATATTTACCACAGAGACACTCGTAATCCTTAACTGGACCAAATATCTTCGCACAAAAAAGACCATCACGCTCTGGCTTAAAGGTGCGATAGTTTATTGTTTCTGGTTTTTTTACTTCACCATAAGACCATGAACGGATAACTTCAGGTGATGCCAAGCCAATGCGTATTGCATCAAACTCTTCTGTGTCAGCCTGCTGTTTAAATATATTCAGCAGATCTCCCATGCCTTTATTCATCATAACGCCACCTACCTATTTGTTATCTTTTTCAAGTTCAATATGAAGACCCAAAGATCGGATCTCTTTCATCAACACATTGAAAGATTCAGGCATGCCTGCCTCCATGTGGAGATTTCCATCTACTATATTCTTATACATTCGATTTCTACCCTGAACATCATCTGATTTCACGGTTAACACCTCTTGTAATGTATAAGCCGCACCATAAGCTTCAAGCGCCCATACTTCCATTTCACCGAAACGCTGACCACCAAACATTGCTTTACCACCAAGTGGCTGTTGCGTCACCAAACTATAAGGACCTGTAGAACGAGCATGCATCTTGTCATCAACCAAGTGATTTAGTTTTAACATATGCATATAACCAACGGTTATTTTTCTTTCAAACGCCTTACCTGTACGACCATCATATAAAGTAGTCTGACCCGTTTCAGGTAAATCAGCTAGTGCCAACATCCGCTTTATTTCAATTTCTGCAGCACCATCAAACACCTGGGTTGCCATTGGAACGCCTTTACGAAGATTCGATGCCATTTCAATCACTTCTGCATCACTCATCTCACTAATATCACCCTGCTCTGGGTTACCATCTGTTGTATAAATCTCAGTCAAAAACTGGCGCAATTCATCTACAGCAGCTTTCGCATCGATCATTTTACCAATTTTTTCACCAAGACCTTTTGCAGCCCAACCTAAGTGCATCTCAAGCACCTGTCCAACATTCATTCGAGATGGAACACCCAAAGGGTTCAAACAGATATCTACTGGCTCACCATTTTCATCGTAAGGCATATCTTCTATCGGTACAATACGAGATACAACACCTTTATTTCCGTGTCTTCCCGCCATTTTATCACCAGGTTGCATACGTCGGCGAACAGCCACATAGACCTTTACAACCTTTAATACACCTGGTGCAAGATCATCACCTGAAGTTATTTTATCTTTCTGTTTTTGCAGCTTTTCTTCATAGAATTTCTTTTGATCTTTCAACAGAACCCCAAGACTTTCTAATTGCGTATTAACATCATCATTACGCATACGCAAAGAAAACCATTCTTTCTGATCTAGATCAGAAAGATATGCCTTTGTTACTTTCCCACCAGGTTTAATTCCTGCTGGTCCACCATCGGCAACTTTATTGATAACTAAGTCTTCAACACGCGCATAAATATCTTCCTCAAAGACCAGCAACTCATCACGTAAATCATTTCTGACTTTAACAAGTGCATCCTCTTCAAGGGAAATTGCTCTCGCATCTTTTTCAACACCATCACGCGTAAACACACGCACATCAATAACAGTACCAAACATGCTAGATTTAACACGTGATGAAGTATCCTTAACATCCGATGCTTTTTCACCAAAAATAGCACGTAGTAACTTTTCTTCTGGTGTTAATTGAGTTTCACCTTTAGGAGTAACCTTCCCTACCAAAATATCACCCGGCTTAACTTCTGCCCCAACATGAACAATGCCTGATTCATCTAATTTAGATAGAAGATGCTCACTAACATTAGGAATATCAGCGGTGATTTCTTCTGCACCTAATTTAGTATCACGAGCAAGACAGGTCACTTCTTCAATATGAACCGAAGTAAAACGATCTTCTTCTACAACCCTTTCAGAAACTAGAATAGAGTCCTCAAAGTTATAGCCATTCCAAGGCATAAATGCGATCTTGATATTCTGTCCTAGGGCTAACTCCCCTAAATCAGTAGAAGAACCATCAGCCAAAACATCTCCACGCGCAATCTTGTCACCTATTTTTACAATAGGTTTCTGATTTACACAAGTATTCTGATTTGAACGGGTATATTTTATTAAGCTATAAATATCTATACCACCCTCTTGGGCTTCATCATCATTTACACGCACCACAATGCGTGATGCGTCAACTGCTGAAATGACACCTCCCCGCTTCGCCACAACTGTTGAACCTGAATCAACAGCAACAACACGCTCCATACCCGTTCCACATACAGGTGTTTGAGCTTTCAGACAGGGAACCGCTTGACGTTGCATGTTTGACCCCATTAAAGCTCGGTTCGCATCATCATGCTCCAAGAAAGGAATCAAAGAAGCTGCCACTGACACTATCTGCTTCGGAGAAACATCCATGTATTGAATATCTTCTGGAGCTGACATAGAAAACTCGTTCTGAAAACGACATGAGATCATTTCAGTAGAAAAGCCACCATCATCATCCAAAACTGCATTCGCTTGAGCAATGACAAAACGAGATTCTTCTATCGCTGATAGATAATCTATTTCATCTAATACCTTTCCATCTTTAACTTTTCGGTATGGTGTTTCTAAAAAACCATAATCATTAGTTTTTGCAAAAACAGCTAATGAGTTTATCAAACCGATGTTTGGTCCTTCCGGTGTTTCAATAGGACAAACACGACCATAATGCGTTGGGTGAACATCACGCACTTCAAAACCAGCACGTTCACGCGTCAATCCACCTGGGCCTAACGCTGAAATACGACGCTTATGAGTGATCTCTGATAATGGATTATTTTGATCCATAAACTGAGAGAGCTGACTTGACCCAAAAAACTCTTTAACCGCAGCAGATACAGGTTTTGCATTCACCATATCTTGAGGCATTAAACCCTCGCTTTCTGCAACAGTTAGCCTTTCTTTTACTGCACGTTCAACCCTTACCAATCCGATACGGAATGCGTTTTCAGCCATTTCACCAACACTTCTTACGCGTCGGTTACCTAAATGATCAATATCATCAATAACGCCAAATCCATCGCGAATATCTATAAGTGTTTTTAAGACATTGACTATATCTGAACCAGTTTTTCCTGCCTTTATAAGTGCTTCGTATTGCTCACCAAATTTCTCAACCAATGCCTTTGACGCACCATCAGTTCTTTTAGACAAATAACCCAAATCAAATAAAATTGAAGGACCTGTTTCAATATCGTATTCAAGACGACGATTAAATTTCATTCGACCTACAGCAGACAAATCATAACGCTCTTCAGCAAAGAAAAGATTATGAAATAAATTCTCAGCAGCTTCTTTTGTGGGAGGCTCACCAGGACGCATCATTCGATAAATTTCGATCATTGCCTCAAGTTGAGTTTGCGTGGCATCAATCTTCAAGGTATTTGAAATAAAAGGCCCGCGATCAAGCTCATTCGTATAAATAACATCGAACTTTTTAATATCATTTTCACGTAGCAAAGAAATCAACTCTTCCGTAAGCTCTGAGTTTGCCTCTACAAGAAATTCGCCTGTTGATTCATCAATAATATTATGAGCCAACATCTTACCGTACATATACTCTTCTGGTACTTCGAGTTTTTTAACATTTGCTTTCTCAAGCTTTCTAATGTGTTTAGCCGTTATACGACGACCTGACTCAACTATCTTCTCATCACCAACAACAATATCAAAAGAAGCAAGTTCACCACGCAAGCGAACAGGGTCTAATGCTAAATGTATTTTGGTTTTTTGTAGAGTAACCGCTAGTTTTTCATAAAAACAGTCAATAATTTCTTCAGTCTCAAGACCTAAAGCACGCAATAGAATGGTTGCAGGCAGTTTTCTACGACGATCTATACGTACAAAGACTGAATCTTTAGGATCAAATTCAAAATCAAGCCATGAACCACGATAAGGAATAACACGTGCATTATGTAATAGTTTTCTTGCTGTATTTGTTTTACCTTTATCATGATCAAAGAATACGCCAGGCGAACGATGCAACTGAGACACAATCACACGCTCAGTACCATTGATAACAAAAGTACCTTTCTCGGTCATTAGGGGCATTTCACCAAGATAGACATCTTGTTCTTTGATATCTTTGACTACTTTAGTCTTTTTAGGTGCATCCTTATCGTAAATTACCAAACGTAAAGTAGCACGTAATGAAGTTGCATACGTTAAACCACGTTGCTGACATTCACGCACATCAAACACAGGCTCTGCTAAATTATAGTCAACATACTCAAGCATGACATATCCTGAGTAACTAACGATTGGAAATACTGAATTAAATGCTCCATGCAGACCCTTGTCCTTACGATCCTTTAAAGCAACATCGGTTTGCAGGTATTGACGATATGACTCCAATTGAATTGCCAAAAGATATGGTATATCCAATACCTGTGGGCGTTTACCAAAATCCTTACGGATACGTTTTTTCTCAGTAAAAGTCAGAGCCATCTTATTTCCTCTTCTGAAGCCAGTTTCAGCAACTTAAATACCGGCAGTCCATCTGCCCATATATATGACCCCTGATAGATCAAGGATCGAAATTCTTATCACTTTAAAAACATTAAATCTTATTAACTAAAAATAAGCGACAAAAGGCCGACAGCGAAAAAACACTGTCAGCCAATTTTTTTATGAAAGCAGATAACTACTTTCATAACATTGAAGCAATTACTTCAATTCTACAGTAGCACCAGCTTCTTCAAGCTGCTTTTTAACTTCTTCTGCATCGTCTTTAGAAGCCGCTTCTTTAACAGTAGCAGGAACGCCTTCTACCATTTCTTTAGCTTCCTTAAGACCTAAACCAGTGATAGCACGTACTGCCTTGATTGCAGAAATTTTGTTATCACCAAAACTTGTCATCACTACATCAAATTCAGTTTGCTCTTCAGCAGCAGCACCAGCATCTCCACCAGCCACTGGAGCAGCAGCAACTGCAGCAGCAGCCGATACACCAAACTTCTCTTCCATATCAGAGATCAATTCAACGATCTCCATTACACTCATATTTGATATTGCTTCTAGAATATCATCTTTAGAAACAGCCATTGTATTCTCCTAAACCTAAATCAGTTAATCGCATAAGCGATCATAAAATTAATAATTAAAATCAAACTGCCTGATAACAGACTAAATAGCTAATATAGCTAATTAGGCTGCTTTTGAATCACGAACAGCGGCAACAGTACGAACAAGTTTTCCTGGAACTTCATTAAACGTACGAGCAAGTTTCTCTACAGGTGCTCTCAGGGTTCCAGCCAAAATAGCCAAAGCCTGATCACGTGTAGGCAACTTAGCCAAACGATCAATTTCAGAAGCTGCTAACAGCTCCCCACCAACGGAAAGCATTTTAACTTCCAACTTGTCATGCTCTTTAGCAAAATCTTTCAGGACACGAGCCGCGCTACCAGGGTCTTCTTGCGAAAACGCCAGAACCAACGGACCAACAAAACCTTCGCTCATACAAGAAAATTCTGTATCAGCCAGGGCAAGTTTTGCCAGATTATTTTTTACTACTCGTAGATAAACACCGCTTTCACGTGCTTTAACACGTAACTCAGTCATTTCACCTACAGTTAAACCATGGTATTCAGCAGCAACCACGGAGTGAGCATCTGAAGCAACTGCAGCGACCTCAGAGACAATTTTCTTTTTGTCTTCTAAAGTTAATGCCACAACATTTACCTCTTTAAATTCGGCAGCACAAACTACCGTTAAACAAATACCTAACAAAACTATAGCTAGGCATCTCGCAACGACGTGCCCGAATCACTGATTCAGGTTACGCCATCTACGCAGGATGATTAAGTTTCATACTACCAAGTATACTGAAACACCTACGGTCTTTGACGACATACACCAAAGTATATCCATCAACCTTCTCTACTAGAGAGAAAGCAAAGCACAAAAAACATGCTAATTCTTGATACTCAAGAAGTCTCTTGAGTAAAATACATATTAAGACTCAACAGTTGCAGTATCTACCGCTAAACCAGCACCCATAGTACTCGAAACTGTAATTTTCTTTAAGTAAACACCTTTTGCGGAAGTAGGCTTAGCTTTAACAAGAGCTAAAATCAAAGCATCAAGATTCTCTTTCAAATCTTTTGCATCAAAGTCCACATTACCAATCCCACAGTGAATAATTCCTGCTTTATCAGTACGATAACGAACCTGACCACCCTTGGCATTTTTAACAGCTGTAGCAACATCAGGCGTAACAGTTCCAACCTTTGGATTTGGCATTAAACCACGCGGTCCAAGCACTTGACCTAGCTGACCTACCACACGCATTGCATCTGGACTTGCGATAACAACATCAAAATCCATAATACCTTTCTTTACATCTTCTGCCAGATCATCAAGACCCACTAAATCAGCACCTGCTGCCTTTGCAGCTTCAACATTATCACCCTGAGTAAATACAGCAACACGTACAGTTTTTCCCGTACCATTTGGTAATACAGTAGAGCCACGAACGACCTGATCAGATTTACGCGGATCAACACCTAGATTAACACTAACATCAACGCTTTCAGTGAAGCCAACCTTTGGCAAATCCTTCAATAACTCAAATGCTTCAGAAGCACCATACAGGTGATCTACTTTAACCATTTCTGCTATTTTTTTCTGACGCTTGGATAACTTAGCCATTAGACAACTCCCTCCACATCAATCCCCATGCTACGAGCACTTCCAGCGATGATACGTACAGCCGCATCCATATCAGCCGCCGTCAAATCTGGCTCTTTTATTTTAGCAATCTCTTCAAGCTGTTCACGAGTTACTTTGCCCACCTTATTCATATTCGGAACACCACTTCCTTTCTGAATACCTACTGCCTTCTTCAATAAAATAGCTGCTGGCGGCGTCTTTGTAACATAAGTAAAACTGCGATCATTATAAACAGTAATTACAACTGGGATCGGCATACCTTTTTCGGTATTTTGTGTTTCTGCATTAAAAGCCTTACAGAACTCCATGATATTTATTCCCGCTTGACCCAACGCAGGACCCACGGGAGGACTAGGATTCGCCTCACCAGCAGGAACTTGTAACTTGAGATAAGTCTCAACTTTCTTAGCCATTATTTACACTCCACGAGTACAATCGTCTTCAGGAAATAGAATCCCTTTCAACTCCTCGAATAAATTAATAAATCAGATCTTTTCAACCTGAAAAAACTCTAGCTCAACTGGTGTTGAACGTCCAAAAATCTGTACAGCAACACGCATTGTGCTTTTATCATAATTGACCTCTTCAACAACACCATTAAAGTCATTAAATGGCCCATCGTTAACACGAACCACTTCACCAACCTCAAATAATACCTTAGGCCGGGGAGCATCCACCCCTTCTTGCATACGATTCATTATCGCATTTGCTTCTTTTTCGGTAATTGGTGCTGGCTTATCGCTTGTACCACCAATAAACCCCAGTACGCGCTGAGTATTCTTCACTAAATGCCATGAATCATCATTAAGCTCCATCTCTACCAAGATATAACCAGGGAAAAATTTTCTTGTACTTTTTCTTTTTACCCCTTCACGCATTTCAACAACTTCTTCGGTAGGTATCAGTATCTCACCAAAAAGATCCTGCAAACCAAGACGCTCGATTCTTTCTTGAAGAGCACCCCTGACTCGCATTTCATAGTTAGAGTAAGCATGAACAACAAACCATTGCTTTGACATATTACTAGCCACCTACCGACAACAAAGCTTTCACACCAGCACCAAGCAACATATCCACAAACCACAGAAATATTGCCAAAATTACCACAAGAATAAAAACCATTAAGGTCGTTTGCATAGTTTCTGCCCGTGTCGACCAAACCATTTTTCTAACTTCGGTACGCGCCAAGCCCAAAAAGCCTATTAGCAATCTACCCTTCTCCGTCGTTACAGAAATCCCAATAGCCACACCGACCATTGCAAGCAGACCTAAAACACGATAAAGCAGTGACCCTTCTGAAAAATAATAAAAACCTGCTATACCAGCAAGCAAAACTAATAATGCCAATAACAACTTGACAGTATCAAACATTGACCCTTGTGCTTCTGTGTTTGATGCCATAAATGAAAATTCAGCCTACCTGAAGCCTATCCATGATAAATAATTAAACAATTTTTTGTCTTTCTCAGAAATGGCAGGCCAGGAGGGACTCGAACCCCCAACAATCGGTTTTGGAAACCGGTGCTCTACCAATTGGAGCTACTGGCCTAGTTTCTATAACATAATCAAAAAACAAGACTTCTGAAACGACAAAGAACGAAGAGCAATTTATTATTAATAATCACTCTTCGCTCTCAAAAAGATGCGGAACCATAGCAGAACACATTGAATATTCAATATAACCACACAACCTCACACATCCATACAGCTACTACTTAATAATTTTTATACAATTATTATTCGATAATCTTAGCAACAACACCTGCACCAACTGTACGACCACCTTCACGAATCGCAAAACGTAAGCCGTCTTCCATCGCAATAGGATTGATAAGTGTTACTACCATTTTTACGTTATCACCTGGCATAACCATTTCTGTTCCTTCTGGAAGGTCACAGGCTCCGGTTACATCAGTTGTTCTAAAGTAGAATTGTGGACGATACCCATCAAAGAATGGAGTATGGCGACCACCTTCATCTTTTGACAATACGTATACTTCTGCTTCAAATTTTGTATGTGGTGTGATTGAGCCAGGCTTACAAAGTACTTGGCCACGCTCTACTTCTTCACGTTTTGTTCCACGTAGTAATACACCTACATTATCTCCTGCTTGACCCTCGTCTAGCAATTTACGGAACATTTCAACACCTGTACAGGTTGTTGTTTTAGTGTCTTTAATACCTACGATCTCTATATCATCACCAACATGCACGATGCCGCGCTCGATACGACCTGTTACAACGGTTCCTCGACCTGAGATTGAGAATACATCCTCAACTGGCATTAGGTAATCACCATCAACCGCACGCTCTGGCTCTGGTATATAGCTATCCAACGCACCTACTAGCTCTACAATTTTTTCTACGTACTTCTCTTCGCCGTCTAGTGCTTTTAGTGCTGAACCTGTAATTACTGGTGTATCGTCACCTGGGAACTCATACATATCCAGCAATTCACGAATTTCCATCTCAACAAGCTCTAGTAGCTCTTCATCGTCCACCATGTCAGCCTTGTTCATGAATACAACAATGTATGGAACACCTACTTGGCGTGACAACAAAATATGCTCACGCGTTTGCGGCATCGGACCGTCTGCTGCTGATACTACAAGTATCGCACCATCCATTTGCGCAGCACCTGTAATCATGTTCTTCACATAATCGGCATGACCAGGACAGTCTACATGCGCATAGTGACGAGTATCTGACTCATACTCAACATGAGATGTAGCGATAGTTATACCACGCGCTTTCTCTTCTGGCGCATTATCTATTTCATCAAATGCTTTAACTTCACCACCCATCTTTTCTGCCATAACTTTTGTTAGTGCAGCAGTCAGTGTTGTTTTTCCATGGTCTACGTGACCAATTGTGCCCACGTTGACGTGGGGTTTATTACGTTCAAATTTTTCTTTGGACATGACAAATACCCTATGTAAAAAACTAATATCTTAAAAAGCCAATGCAAAATATTTTGCAAATCATACACTGACAACAAATGTGGAGCTCATAACCGGATTTGAACCGGTGACCTCGTCCTTACCAAGGACGCGCTCTACCAACTGAGCTATATGAGCCAAAAAGTAAAGTTCATAAACCCAGTAAAGCAGCAAATAATGGAGCGGGTGGCGAGAATCGAACTCGCAGCATCAGCTTGGAAGGCTGAGGTATTACCACTATACGACACCCGCTAGATTCAAAACTTTGCTAAAATTGGTGGAGGGGGGTGGATTCGAACCACCGAAGCTTACGCGTCAGATTTACAATCTGATCCCTTTGGCCGCTCGGGAACCCCTCCAGAAATCAAGGCGCGAATTTTGAGGCAAACGACCCCCTCTGTCAACCCTTCAAACAAATAAATTTTAATGTAAATTAAATTTAGAGAGAAGCAAACCTCAAACCACCTTATTTTATGCTATTTTTTTGCCTATTTAATAGTACCATATCAACCCATCCCCCCTCTTTTTGCTACTTTTTATTGAACCTGCATCTCACCAATAGTTTGCTCACGCTCATTTCTTGATTTATTATTCTTCATAGGATCTTAATCCTATACAATATCCCATTCCTTATCTCTATTCCTTATAATTTAATTTTGGAAAATTAATACTCATGCCTCAAAAAAAAGCTATTAAACGCGCCCTTTTAAGTGTTTCAGATAAAACCAATTTACTAGATTTTGCACAACAACTTCATACTCATGGTATTGAATTACTTTCCACAGGTGGAACAGCCAAACTTCTTTCAGATAATGATATACCTGTTATTGAAGTGTCCGACTACACAGGCTTTCCTGAAATGATGGATGGTCGCGTAAAAACACTCCACCCTAAAATTCATGGCGGGATTTTAGCTAGACGTGGTACTGACGATGCAGTTATGCAAAAACATGATATCCCAGGTATTGACTTAGTTATTGTTAATTTATACCCCTTTGCTGAGACCATCGCTAAAGAAAACTGCACGCTTGAAGATGCCATTGAAAATATCGATATTGGTGGACCAACAATGGTTCGTGCAGCAGCTAAAAATCATGCTCATGTAGCCATTGTTGTTAACCCATCTGATTATTCACTCATTCTGCAAGAGCTTGAAGGTAACAATGGTAGCATTTCAAAAGAGCTACGCTTCAAACTAGCTAGCAAAGCATTTGAACATACCGCTGGCTACGACGGCATGATCGCTAACTACCTTGGCTCAATTGTAGAAAACGGTAAAGCAGAAGGCTTTCCAAGCACTTTTAACACTCAGTTCAAGCTCGCCCAAACTACTCGTTATGGAGAGAATTCTCATCAAAAAGGTGCTTTTTATATCTCTGGCAATCAGACTGGCGCGAATATCTCAACAGCCAAACAGTTACAAGGAAAAGAGCTTTCTTACAACAATATTGCCGATACAGATGCCGCACTAGAATGTGTTAAACAATTTAGTAGCGACGAACCTACCTGCGTTATTGTTAAGCACGCAAATCCTTGCGGTGTTGCTATAGGTACTGATCTCTTAGATGCCTATGGGCGTGCTTTTAATACAGATACAGAGTCAGCCTTTGGTGGCATAATTGCATTCAATCAAGAACTTGATGAGAAAACAGCGCAAACTATTATAGACAAACAATTTGTTGAAGTGATTATCGCACCCAGTATTACACAAGGTGCTGTTGAAGCGGTTAGTACCAAGAAAAATGTCCGCCTACTTGAATGTGGTGAGTTTGGAGAAGCCATGCCTCGCCTTGACTACAAACGTGTAAATGGTGGTCTTTTAGTACAAGATGCTGATCTTGATCTTTATGAAAAACTCGACATCGTGACTCAACGTAGCCCAAGCGAAGAAGAAATGCGTGATCTACTATTTGCTTGGAAAGTAGCCAAGTTTGTTAAATCAAATGCGATCGTGTATTGCAAAGGCAATATGACCATCGGTGTAGGTGCAGGACAAATGAGCCGCATCAACTCCGCTCGTATTGCTGGCATTAAAGCCGAACAAGCCAACTTAACAGTCACCGGTTCAGTCATGGCATCTGATGCCTTCTTCCCCTTCCGTGATGGTATAGATGCAGCCGCAGATGCCGGAATAGTCGCAGTAATCCAACCTGGTGGCTCAATGCGTGACGAAGAAGTTATCAGTGCAGCAAATGAAGCTGGAATGGCGATGGTATTCACTGGCATGAGGCACTTCCGCCACTAGGAGGCTGTCCGAGAACTAAGAATTGACTGCAAATCCCATAAACATCATAATCTGAGCTTATCAAATTCGTTAAATAGAACAACTATTCGCCTCTTTTGATAAACCCACCTTATAATATTTCTGGCATTTTCGTTTCAACCCTAGTTCTCAGACAGCCTCCCAAGAAACAGAAATGCATAGTCAGCAAAGGTTAAATCTGTGCTCAGAGGTCGGATTACGCTATCGCCAATCCGACCTCTGAACACAGATTTAACTCACTACCACCTCATTAATTATTTCTTGCCTTTTCACCAAGTAAATTAATAATAATTATAAAAAAAACCTGTTTTTTCATTGTATCTGGTCTATAAGTTCTTTATGTCCAAGCGTAATTCACACGATTGTACAATTTTTTATTAATATACGGAGGTATTTATATGAGTGAAACAAAAAAAATGAGTCTAACGATCAAGGTACTGTTAGGCATGGCACTGGGGATTATTGTGGGGCTTGCATTAAACCTGACAGGCTTAGTCCACAATTCTTTTGTTGACACCTATATCGTTAACGGGCTTTTCCACATGGTTGGTAAAATGTTCGTTAATGCATTAAAGATGCTAGTTGTACCTTTAGTATTCTTCTCGCTGATCTGTGGTGTCTGTGGTATTGGTGATATTAGAATGCTAGGTCGTGTTGGTGGAAAATCCTTTGCTCTCTATATGCTAACAACTGCCGTCGCTATAGCTACCGCTATTTTAATTGCTGTTACTTTCGGTATTGGCAAAGGCATGAATGTTGAAACAGCAGCAGAATTTACAGGCAAAGAATCACCTCCATTAACTCAGGTTTTTATTGATATCATCCCTAAAAATCCGATCAATGCGATGGCAAATGGCGATATGCTTCCTATAATTTTCTTCTCTATTTTGCTTGGCGTTAGCATGCTAATGGTAGGCAGAAAAGCAAAGAGTTTTATTGAAGGTGCTGAAATAGCGAATGAAATTATGATGAAAATGGTTAACATCATTATGTCAGTCGCTCCATACGCAGTATTTGCTTTGATTGCAGGCGCAGTTGCCAAATTAGGTCTTGGCTTGCTTGCATCACTTGCTGGCTACGTTGCTGTATTGGTTGGCTCATTAATGTTCCACCTGTTTATTACACTGATGATTATTCTTAAAGTTTTCTCAGGTTTAAGCCCTGCAATGTTCTTAAAGAAAATTAGAAATGTTCAGGTTTTCGCATTTAGTACGGCAAGTTCAAATGCAACCATTCCAGTGACAATGAGAACCGTAACAGAGCGTTTTGGTGTGAACAACTCGGTTGCTTCATTCACTGTTCCATTTGGCGCAACAATCAATATGGATGGAACGGCAATCATGCAAGGTGTCGCCACCGTATTCATAGCCAATGTCTACAATGTTGAACTAGGAATCTCAGGTTATTTAACTGTCATACTCATG
The DNA here is from genome assembly GCA_026988295.1 of Thiotrichaceae bacterium. Classification (GTDB taxonomy): domain Bacteria; phylum Pseudomonadota; class Gammaproteobacteria; order Thiotrichales; family Thiotrichaceae; genus Cocleimonas. The sequence continues at coordinate 13 of JALSLM010000218.1, read as the reverse complement.
TCTGTGCTTGCCT
>JALSLM010000217.1 GCA_026988295.1 Thiotrichaceae bacterium | reverse complement strand
TCAGATTATGATGTTTGTGGGATTTGCAGTCAATTCTTAGTTCTCGGACAGCCTCCTAGTATTCCATCAAGCCAATTCTAATTAGAATGCTAGCGGCTTTTTTTGGATACTGTTATCAATATTTGAAGATAGCCAAAGTCTAAAGTAAAACTTTATACAGTCCCCATATTTTTAGCAACTATACCCGTGGGGTCTGAAATGCAGAGATATGAGTATCAAAGTGCATATACACGAGAACAAAAAAGCATGAGATATTTTAATCATATTTTTCTACCACTATTTGTATTCTTTACTAGCACTAGCAGTGTTTTTTCTGCTCCTGATACTAGCCTTTATCTCGATAAACTAGGTAGTGCTAGCAGTAATTATACCGTCGTTGACTCACAAAATAGTCATAATGGAACAGTATATTCTTCGGATAGTGTGGGTAGTGGCTTAGGTAAAATCTGTAGCGGGATTGATTTACGCCCAAGTGGTATAAGTGATTATGTAAAACTTGATCAAAACTCACTTCATGGTGCAACTGACTTTACCATTTCGATTTGGCACAAAGGAAGCTCAAGTGCAGGAAGGTCATTATTATCAGGTGCGAGATCAGCACAAAAAAATGAGATTTTATGGTGGTTTGGATCAGATACGAGCATGAGCATGTCGCTCAATGGCTCTAGCGGGGGGCTATTACAATACCTAGTATTGCTGATGATAAGTGGCATCACCTTGTTTGGCGCAGAATAGGCAATCAAAGTTGTGGATTTTTTGATGGGGTAAACAAGGGGTGTAAAACCCCAACAAATAAAACATTGGATATTCAATCCTTAATTTTGGGGCAAGAACAAGATACGGTTGGTGGTGGTTTTGATCCTAACCAAGATTGGGAAGGTATCGTTGATGAGCTACTTATTTTCAAGCAAGGATTAACTGACGCACAAATTACTTCTATATATAACAATCAAAAGGCGTTTAAAACATGGGATGGTCAACTTCGAACCTGTCCAGTTCCTCCTGCAGATAATAACTACTCTGATTGGCATTTTGATGAGGCAACCTTAAATGGAACAGCCAATGAAATCACTGATTCCCATGGCGGCTATCCTGGCACAGGTCATAATGTTACAACCACACCTGGGAAAGTGTGCAACGGTCTTGATTTACGTACAAATTCAGCAACAGACTATGCAACTTTAGGGGCTGGAGCTTTTAATGGTGTAGATGACTTCACTGTATCTGTATGGCACAAGGGCGCAACAGGCACAGATTCAAATGCTTTGTTATCGGGTGCAGGTCCATCACCTCTAGATAATGAAGGATTATTCTGGTTCACCAGTAACACTCGGTTTGTTGGTCATCTAAGGGATAAAGCTTTAGGAGGGCTTATTATCAACGATATTAATGATAATAACTGGCATCATTTCGCTTGGGTTAGAAAAGGCACTCAATCATGCTTTTATATGGATACTACTTTCAAAGGCTGTCAGCCTATTTATACCTCTGAACGACTCACTATTAGCTCTCTTATTCTAGGGCAAGATCAAGATAATGTTGGTGGGGGCTTCTCTGTTTATCAAGATTGGGAGGGAATAATTGATGAATTGCTTATATTTAGAAAGGCTTTTACTCAAACACAAATCACCAGTATCTATAATAACCAAAATGCAGGTAAAAACTGGGATGGTGGTACACGCAATTGCCCGCAGCCGAGTATGACCCTGAAAAAAACATCTGCTGTGGTTTCTGACCCTGTAAATTTTACCTCCAACCCTAAGCGTATTCCTGGCGCAGTTGTTCGTTATACCATTACTGCAACTAACAGTAGTGCAATTTATGCAGAAGGAATTGTTGCTAAAGATAATCTTACAAATCAGATAGCTACCCTTGGGAAAGTAAGCTGGAATGGTAACCTAAAGGTTCAATCACCTAGTATAAATGGAGGGGCATGGACTAACTTAACAGATGTAGCTGGAGACGATGAAGGTGAGTTTGTTAATAATGAAGTGATTGTGAGATGTGGAAATATTAATAATGCAGCTCCCTGTATTGTTAGTTATGAGGTCATTATTGAATAAGCTTAGATCGTGATTCTCGTGTAGCAAGAAGCTATGAGCTGAACTGTTTGTTGAGCAAGATTAATCTCAAAAATATGTAAAAAAAGGGGGGGGATGGGTTGTACTGTACACATCCTAATTTCTAATAAATTATTAAGTAATAAATATTACCTGAATCCGTGAGGTCAATGCGGATAACAGGGCGTAAGATATTGGTTTAGCACGGGATTTAAAAAATCTTAGCTTCACCCATAGGTTAAGCGGGTATTTTTTAAACCTGTGATGAATCAATAGCTGCGTTCTGTGCCGTAGTGACCTCACGGATTCAGGTATTAGGTTTAGGTACAATTTAATTATCACAATTATAATGTATCTCTTAAGGGAAAACTGATTAAGTCGATTAGAATTTAGCGCAGAAAAATCTGTCGCTATTTTTCAAGAAGTGAGATGTAATAGTTATTCTATTGTGTCGATCTTCATGGAAAATATCGGCAGATTTGGCAAGCGTGAATTTTAGTAATAATTGGATTTGATCAGGGCTTCCTTATGCAAACATCTCAACTCAAGAGCATGAGCAAGAAGAATAAAAAGCTTATTTTTTGTAGCTATTCCTGTGTCTATTCCTCGCTTGTTTTAAACAAGATTCTTGAAGATAAAAATATTGATGTGGTTGCTATTGTTAATTCAAGCAGGATTCTTAAGCCTAATTATGGTGCATTGAGAGGCTCTTTAGAGCAGATTCGTTTGTCGGGTTGGCGGTATTCTACTTATTTATTTTTGATTACAGATATTTTTCACTGGCTACAATTTGTTCTGAAATCTAGAAAACAATCTCTAAATACCATTCATGGTATAGCTAAACAGCACGATATACCCATTATTAATAGCAAAGATATAAATGATAAAGAATCGTTGGCGTTTGTTTGCAAGCAAGATGCGGATGTTTTATTAGCAGCTCATTTTAATCAGTTGGTGAAACCTGCAATATTAAATATACAGGGGCTTGAGTGTTTAAATCTTCATCCGTCATTATTGCCTGCTTTTAAAGGTGTTGATCCTGTATTTTATGCTTTATTGCAAAAAAAGGGGGGGATGGGTATAAGCTTGCACAAAATGGCGGAATCATTTGATACTGGTGCTGTTTTATCGCAGTGGGAGTATTCTTTACAGCATCGACATGGGGTGAATAATAACTGCTTGTTCTCAATTAATTGTGAGCTTTTTTCTAAGGGCGCAGAGCTTGCAGTGAGTTGGATAAACAAAGATTCTCAAGATCCACACTCGCAGATTTTATCCTGCATATCATTGGCCGCTTCATCAAGTACTACACCAAGCACAGCAGCAGAAACGAAATCTAAAAGTTCAGATCAGTATGACTCATGGCCGAGTGTTGAGAAAATTAAAGAATTCTCTAAGTTGGGAAATAAATTGATGTGTTTAGCAGCGTATTTATCCCTTATTTTTTCTGGAAAAAAAAGATGAAAGCAATACCAGCAACAGTTACATCAAAATCCTATTTTAAAAGCAGCGGGCATCTCCTTGAAAGTCAGATTAAAACAGATTCTGGTTATCTACTTGATATTAAAACATTACCTGCTTTTTTAAGAACATTATTGGTAATGGATGGAACGGTAACTAAATCACTTTCTGCTTGGTTTTGGGAGCCAGTGAAAATTGAAGCATTTTATAATAAATTGGAGAAAATTAAAGAACCACTCGATATATTTGGGCTTAAATCAGGTGATAAAATTTTACGCAGAGAAGTTTCTCTCATCGGTAAGGATAGTTACAAAACCTTTGCTTGTGCGCGATCTATTGTTTCTATGCCGCATTTACCTGACAATATTGGGCGATCACTTGAAAAGGGTAAAATGGGCATTGGTGAGCTTTTGCAAGAACAAGATATAGAGACCTATCGGGATATTTTCAGTATTGATTTTTTGCCTGAATCAGAGAAAAAAAAGGATGAATTACTCGACTCACTATTGGGGGATATTGTCTCAAGAAGTTACCAGATAAGGGTTAATGGTATACCTGCTATAGTGGTTACTGAATACTTTCCCGTTAGTCTTTATCAGGCTATGCCAAAATAGCCCTATACACAACCTAGAATTATGACAGAAAAATATAAAGGACAGCATCTTTACATTAAAAAAGCAGGGGGGTCTTATACACATCATGGCTTGGGTCTGGGTAATGGTCGTGTGATTCATTATTCAGGTCTGGCGAATGATTTTTTGACGGCAGGTGTGGTGGAAGAAATTGAACTTGAAGCATTTGCTAAGAACGATGAGATACTCATAAAGCCTCACCCTAAGCAGAAATATACTGCTGATGAGGCAATCCTTCGTGCTTGTTTGCGATTAGGTGAGGCGCAATATCATGTGCTTCATAATAATTGTGAACACTTTGTTGAATGGTGTCTTAGTGGCAAGCACTTCAGCTATCAATCTCGCAAGGGAAAATTAATTTATTCCGCAGGGGTTGGGGCAAGAGCTTTGGCAGGTGCAAAAAATCCTGCTGGTTTTCTTGTTGGAGCAGTCGCAGGGTATACCTATATTAGTCAGCAGGGTAAGAAGAAATTACCAGACTTTGCCGCATTGGAGGCTGAATATCAAAGAATTATTTCGATGCGTAAAGCGCTGGGTTTATACCCTTTTGATACCGATGAAAAGTGAATCTACACCTAAACCCGTGATTAATCAGTAGCTTGTATTCTATATCGTAGTGATCTCATGGATTCAGATTATAATAATTATTTACTATTTTTGCAGATTATAAAAAATATGGGCGTAATATTGTATAGTATGCGTTAAATATTACGCCTATAATCTATATATTATGATAAATAGAACCGTCTATAAATTCCTCAGAAAGAAATCAGCTTCTAAATTTGGTCGTATTACCACCCTGACAGGAGCAAGACAAACAGGAAAAACAACGCTTGTGAAAGAGGTTTTTCCAGAATTTGATTATATTTCTCTTGAAGATCCCATTACCCGACCTGATTATGCCGCCTTATCTGCGATACAATGGCATCAACAACATCCTATTGTTATTTTGGATGAAGTTCAAAAACTGCCTCAACTCATTGAATCTGTTAAAGCAGTCTATGATCAATTTTTAGATGCTCGTTTTGTGCTATTGGGTTCCAGCCAAATTCTCCTTCTAAAACAGGTGAAAGAGAGTCTTGCAGGTAGAACCGCTTTAATTGAGCTTTACCCCTTAACTCTCCCAGAGAGGCTCACTAGCTCATGGGATGATGAGATCAAGTTATCGAGACTTATTCAATTGCTTAGTAATCCTAGTGATACCACCTGCTTACAAGGGATGCCACAAACAAATCAACAATATGCGCGAGCAGAAATTGAATTTCAGCATTATCTTAACCTTGGCGCAATGCCTGCTATTGTTGATCATTCACTGCAAGAAAGTGAAAAGCGTGACTGGTTACGTGATTATGTTAGCACTTACTTACAACGTGATATTCGTGACCTTGCTAACCTCAGAGAATTAGAGCCTTTTGTACGGGCACAAAAAACATTGTCATCTTTAACATCCCAATTATTAAATACCAGCACACTAGCAAAACAAGCGGGAATCACGAATATAACAGCGAAACGCTTTATTCATTATTTAGAAGTGAGTTATCAAATCATACTGCTTCCACCGTGGTTTCGAAATCAAAATAAACGCCTCTCAAAATCGCCTAAAGTGCATTTTCTTGATCCTGGTATTCAACGCATATTGCTATCACGCACAGGCGAACTTACGGGTGGTGAATTTGAAAGTGCTATTATTTCTGAATTTTTTAAGCAAATTAAAAATAATCGTTTAGAAGTTGAGTGTCACCACTTACGCACATTAGACGGGAAAGAAGTTGATTTATTATTAGAGCTTGAAAATGGCTATATTGCTGTTGAAATTAAAAAGAGTAGAAATATATCACTCTCAGATGCGAAACATTTGCGCAAACTAGATGAGATTCTTGATAAACCGCTGTTACATTCACTTGTTGTTTCAAATGACCCACATATACAAACCTGGGATAATGGTAAGATCACAGCCGTTCCTGCTGCTTGGCTATTCTCATAGAATTTGGCTGAGAATAGGAGTATTTTAAAATATGTAAAAATAGGGGGGGGTGGGTTTGTATAGTTTTTATATGATTTCATGATTCCCCCCCTAATTTGAATATTCAAAGTTATGATTGCAGTGTATGAACCCGTTTTCTAATATACATATAATACAATAGTGGTATCACAACGAGTGTCAGTACTGTTGAAACTAGAATGCCTGAGATTAGTGCCACTGCTAGACCACCGAAGATAGGATCATCCAGTATAAAGAATGCGCCGACCATAGCAGCAATAGCGGTAAGGATTATGGGCATGGCTCGCACGGCACTGGAGTTTATAATAGCTTCTTTTAATTCGACTCCTGCTTTTAATTGTTCATTGATAAAATCAACCAGTAGAATAGAGTTACGCACGATGATTCCTGCAAGTGCAATCATGCCGATCATTGATGTTGCGGTAAATTGCTTGTCCATTAACCAGTGTGCTGGCATAACACCAATAATAGTTAAAGGAATGGGGGACATAATCACCAGTGGAACGACATAAGAACGAAATTGTGCAACGATTAATAAAAAGATCATAATCATACCCACACCATAGGCGATGCCCATATCACGAAAGGTTTCAAAGGTAATTTGCCACTCACCATCCCATTTTAAACTGTAAAAATAAGGGTCATCGGGTGGTGAAAAGTAATATTGCTTAATGGTTTTTCCATAAGCTTGCACGGGTTTTTCATCAATTCCTGATGCTATTTCAAACATACCATAAAGAGGGCTGTCTATTTTTCCTGTCATGTCGCCCATAACATAAACAACAGGTAATAAATCTTTATGATTAATTGAATATTCGCGAGTTGCTTTGATCACATTGACAACTTCAGACATGGGGACTAAAGCACCTGTGCGGCTACGAATTCTCAGTGATAGGACTGATTCCATTTTGTCTTTATCAGCAATAGGAAATTCTAGGCGAATAGGTACGGCATACTTGATATTTTTATCGTGCAAATAAATTACATCTTCACCCGCTAAAACAGTGCTAATTGCAGATGTGATTGCTTGTTGAGATACGCCTAATATTGCTGCTTTTTGACGATCAACTTTGACAATTAATCGTTGCTGTGGCGCTTCAATGCTGTCATCTATATCTGAAATATCGGTTGAGGTTTCATAAACACGACGCACCTGACGAGCAATATCTATTTGACCTTTGTAGTCTAGTCCATAAATTTCAGCCACAATGGGTGCTAAAACAGGAGGCCCAGGAGGGACTTCAACAATTTTAACATTGGCATTATATTTTTTAGCAATATCTTGTAAAGAAACTCTAACAGCAAGGGCTATATCGTGACTTTTGCGTTCACGCGCATGTTTATCGGTCAAATTAACTAAAATATCACCAAGATTAGAGCCTTTTCTTAAATAGTATTGTCGTACCAAGCCATTGAAATTGATCGGTGCGGCTGTGCCAGCATAGGTTTGATAATCACTAATTTCTTCAACATCATCGAGTTTCTTAGTGAATTCATTAAGCACCCGAGAAGTCTGCTCCAGAGTTGTGCCTTCTGGCATATCAAGTACAATTTGAAATTCTGATTTGTTATCAAATGGCAGCATTTTCAAAATAACTTTTTCTAATGGAAAAGCCAGTGAAACTGCTCCTGCAATAAGTATTGGGATAAAAACAAAAAGCAATAAAAAGCGCATAAAGCCACCGCCTTTTTCCTTTAGAAAAGGGCCTAAAACCTTATTAAAGAAACGCTTTGATTTGGTTTCACCTTGTTCTTCTTCGTGATGGCTAAAGTCAACATTGGCTAAAACTTTATTGGTCATCCACGGCGTAA
>JALSLM010000216.1 GCA_026988295.1 Thiotrichaceae bacterium | reverse complement strand
CTTAGGTAATTGATTTTGATTACAAAGAAAAAAATACAAAAAAAGGGGGGGATGGGTATGTATAGGTAAGGCAAATTATTCTGTCTGGAAGATTTGATTACTATTATATCAACTTCAGGGGTTCTTCTTTTAATAACCAACAAAAATACTATGATATATATCATCAGCGTAAAAAATCAGTTAAGTTATGCGTCTTGTTTGTGGCACAATGCCCTTTTTTGGTGATTTTTATTTTATGGCTGAATATCTATTAATTGTTGTTGGAACTGTTTGGGTGAACAATATTGTTTTATCACAGTTTCTGGGTTTATGCCCGTTTATGGGGGTTTCTCGTAAGCTTGAAACAGCTATGGGCATGGGGCTGGCAACAACATTTGTTTTGACTCTTTCATCGATAAGTAGTTATCTGGTTTATGAATATCTGTTACAACCTTTCGGCTTAGAGTATTTGCGTACTATTAGTTTTATTTTGGTTATCGCCGCAATTGTGGGCTTTACTGAATTAGTTATCCATAAAACCAGCCCAATGCTTCACAATGTTTTAGGGATTTATTTGCCTCTTATTACGACTAACTGCGCTGTTCTTGGTGTGGCTTTGCTCAATACTCAAAAATCAAATGGTTTTTTGGAATCAGCCCTTTATGGCTTTGGTTCTGCAATAGGTTTTACTTTAGTTTTGGTGCTGTTTGCCGCAATGCGTGAGCGTTTGGCTGCGGCTGATGTGCCAGAAGCATTTCAGGGTAATGCTATTGCGATGATTACAGCAGGGTTGATGGCTCTTGCTTTTATGGGTTTTACAGGGTTGATTAAGGCTACATGATTGTTGCAATACTTGTTCTTACTGGGCTGGCACTTCTGTTTGGTCTGATTTTGGGTTATGCCTCGGTTCGTTTTAAGGTTGAAGGTGACCCCATTGTTGATAAAATAGATAGTCTATTGCCACAAACACAATGTGGTCAGTGTAGCTTTCCCGGTTGTCGCCCTTATGCCGAAGCCATTGCTGCGGGTGATGCTCCTATTAATAAGTGTCCGCCAGGTGGTGAAACAACCATGCTGGCATTGGCTGATTTGCTTGATGTTGAGCCACTGGATTTAGATGAAGAAGCTGCTGAACAATCTGACGTGCCTGAAGTTGCATTTATTATTGAAAAGGATTGTATCGGTTGTACCTTGTGTATTCAGGCCTGTCCAGTGGATGCTATTGTAGGGTCAGCGAAACACATGCATACTGTTATTGAATCTGAATGCACGGGTTGTGAACTTTGTTTGCCACCTTGCCCAGTAGATTGCATTATTATGCGCCCCATTAAAACAACCACAGATAATTGGAAGTGGAAATCACCGCATAATATTGAAGCTGACTATCCTGTCATCCCTATGCCTACTGAAACTGAGCTGGAGAAACGTGCGTGACTAGCTCTACTACTACTAAGACTAATAACAATCAAAATCGCAAACTTTGGCGTTTTCATGGTGGCGTACATCCTCCTTTTCATAAAGAGGAATCTAATCAGCTTGCTGTTATATCTGCGGGCATACCAGAGCAACTTATTTTCCCCCTACGTCAGCATATCGGTAAAGATGCTGAAGCAGTAGTGGCTGTGGGTGATATTGTTTATAAAGGACAAGTTATTGCAGAGGCAAGTCATCATGGTTTGAGTGCTAATATCCACGCATCTAGCTCTGGAAAAGTGAGTGCTATTGAAGAGCATGTTTTAGCGCATCCCTCTGGTTTGAAAGGTTTGTGCATTATTATTGATACCGATGCTAAGGATGATTGGGGGGATTGTAAGCTTGAACCTTATCCTGAATATCAGAATATCGAAGTATCAGATTTAGTTAAGCGGTTACAAGAATCAGGCATCGTTGGTTTGGGCGGAGCGGTATTTCCGACGGTAGTTAAGGTCGCGGGTGCTGTTGATAAACCGATTAAAACATTGATTATCAATGGTGCAGAATGTGAGCCTTATATCACCTGCGATGATCGTCTAATGCGTGAAAAAAGTGCTGAAATTATACAGGGCATTAAAGTTATTCAGCAGATGGTGAAGCCCGAAGAATGCTTAATCGGGATTGAAGATAATAAACCCGAAGCAATAGAAATTATGCGTAAGGCATGTGTGGGTGACTCTAGCATTGAGGTTGTAGCTATTCCCACTATTTATCCTAGTGGCGGTGAAAAACAGTTAATTGAAATTCTCACAGGAAAAGAAGTACCTGCGAGAGGTTTGCCAATGGATATCGGTATTTTGGGGCAAAATGTAGGAACGGTCTACAGTATCTACCAAGCAATCGTTGAAGGCATACCACTTGTTTCACGGCTGATTACAGTGACAGGTAATGGCGTACAAAAAGCACAAAACTTCGATGTACTTAATGGCACACCAATTAGTTATTTGGTAGAGCAGGCGGGTGGTTATACCAAAATGGCTGATCATCTTATCATGGGTGGGCCAATGATGGGCTTTGCCTTAAAGGATGACAATATCCCTGTGGTAAAGGCAACGAATTGTATTTTGTTAATTTCAACAACAGTGCTGAATGAGTCTAACTCAGCATTTTCCAGACAGCCGACTTTGCCTTGTATTCGTTGTGGCAAATGTATGGATGCTTGCCCTGTTAATTTACTACCACAACAGATGTATTGGCATATCCGTGCCAAAGATTTTGAAAGGGCTGAATCACATAATCTTAAAGATTGTATCGAATGTGGTGCTTGTGGCTTTGTTTGCCCTAGCCATATCCCATTGGTAGATTATTATCGTTTTGCTAAATCTGAAATTCGTGATCAGGCAGAGTTACAGAGAAAAGCCGATCAAGCACGTCAACGTCATGAATTTCTGGCATTTCGTAAAGAGCGAGATAAGCGTGAGCGCGAAGAAAAACGTGCCGCGCATAAAGCGGCCTTACAAAAGAAAAAAGAAGCTGCTGCAAAAGCAAAAGCAGAGGCTGGTGAAAGTGGTTCTGTGGCTACTTCAGCAGCAGATAGCAAGGCAGATGCAATAAAAGCCGCGATGCAAAGGGCAAAAGCTAAAAAACTTGCAAGAGCTAAAGAAGCGGCGGTCGCAACAAAAGCTGAGAATGCAAATGATTAAACCTGAGCATTACAATTATGCAATTTAAAACCAACACATCACCTTTCTTTAACAGCAGTAATAACGTCAATGGTGTAATGTTGCAGGTATTGCTTGCGCTGATACCAGGTACATTGGTGATGATGTACTTTTTTGGTTGGGGTATCTTATTTAATATCATTCTCTCAATGTTTTTTGCCATCACTCTGGAGGCTATCGCCTTAGTCTTACGCAAACGTCCAGTCATGGTATTTCTTGGTGATTTAAGTGCGCTAGTTACGGCTTGGTTATTTGCCCTCACACTGCCACCATTACTGCCTTGGTGGATTTTATTGGTGGGTATTTTCTTTGCCATTATTATTGCTAAACAGCTTTATGGTGGTTTAGGTTATAACCCTTTTAACCCTGCAATGGTGGGTTTCGCCGTATTAATTATCTCGTTTCCACTAGAGATGGGCTTGTGGTTAGAAGCAGGCTCTTTTGTGGATCAAAGCTATGGTTTTATTGATAGCCTTAAAATAATATTCGGTATGAATATTGCGCCAGATTGGGATGCAGTAACAATGGCAACCCCGTTAGATTCAGTTAAAACAGGTTTATTAACGGGGGTTGACTATAATGAGATTATTCAAAAATCTCATTATCTTTCAAATACTTTGAATAATACTTGGATGTGGAGCAATATCGCTTTTATCGCTGGTGGAGTTTGGCTTCTTTATAAAAAAATCATTCATTGGCAGATTCCCGTTGCATTGCTACTTTCGCTTTTATTTTTCTCACTAATATTCTATCTCTATTCTCCACAAGAATATGCGACACCATTAGTACAGATGCTATCTGGTGCAACCATGTTAGGCGCATTTTTTATTGCAACTGACCCTGTTTCTGCGAGTACAACACCGACAGGAAAACTAATTTATGGTGCGAGTATCGGTGCATTTGTCTATATTATTCGTGTCTGGGGCAGTTACCCCGATGCAATGGCATTTTCTGTATTAATTATGAATATGGCTGTTCCCATGATTGATTACTACACCCAACCCCGTGTTTTAGGGCATAAACAAAAGGTTGATTTGTAATGGGATATAACAGTATTGAAGCCATGAAAAAATCAGGTTTATCGCTTGCATTTTTCGCTTGCGTGTCTGTTATCTTTGTTGTTGGCACACATTTTTTGGTACGTGATCGAGTAGCAAAAAATGATGAGATGATGCTTTTAAAAAATATCAATCAAATTATACCGCCAGAGCGTTATGACAATAACTTAGTTGAGAGTGAGTTTTTGCTAAAGGCCGAACAAAGCGGACTCGAAAATGATGCAATTATCTTTTTAGCAAGCAAAAAAAATCAACCTCTAACGACTATTTTTGAGATTACAACTTTGCGTGGTTATGGCGTGATTACCCTGTTAGTTGGTATCAATGCAAAAGATCAGAGCTTAGCAGGTGTACGTGTTGTGCATCATACTGAAACCCCAGGCTTGGGCGATAAAATAGAAATCAAAAAGAGTGATTGGATTTTGAGTTTTAATGGTAAGTCACTTGAAAACCCTAAACTATCTGGCTGGTTTGTAAAAAAAGATGGCGGTGAATTTGATCAATTTACAGGAGCAACCATCACACCTCGCGCCGTTGTTAATACGACTAAATCAGTTTTATTATATGCCAAAGACCATTTAACAGAACTCAACCAGAAGCTGATTAAAGCTCAAAACAAAATAGCAGAGGGAGTGCAAAATGCCAAATAGCACAAGCAATACGGCAACCGTGTCACAGAGTACCCTAGATAATATTGCCGTTATCGAAGAGCCTAAAGTCACAATAGACTACAAAAAAATCACACTGGATGGGCTTTGGCATAATAACCCCGGTTTAATTCAGCTACTCGGTCTATGTCCATTATTAGCAGTCACAGGAAATGTAATAAATGGTTTGGGTTTAGGGCTTGCAACATTAGTCACCTTAACCATTTCAAATTTTGCAATATCTGCCAGCCGCCGCTGGGTTCGCTCTGAAATTCGTATACCTTATTATGTATTAGTCATCGCTTCAATCGTTACCATGATTGAAATGATCATGCACGCAGTAACACCCGAATTACATAGTGTACTGGGGATTTTTATCCCTCTAATCGTAACTAACTGCGTAATTATAGGGCGTGCAGAAGCCTTTGCCTCAAAAAATGAGCTAGCTCCCGCAACACTTGATGGCTTTATGATGGGGCTAGGTTTTACCATCGTACTAGTTACCTTAGGCGCAATGCGAGAACTTATCGGTAGTGGCTCTTTGCTTTCTGATGCTTCAGTCATGTTTGGCTCAATTGCAGATAACTGGACAATACAAGTATTTGATAACTACCAAGGATTATTATTAGCAATATTACCGCCTGGTGCATTCATCGGCATGGGGTTTTTAATCGCATTAAAGAATATAGTTGATAAGAAAATTGCAAGAAAATAGTACTTCATAAATATTAGTTTGATGGCTTCAGAATAAGTTTTTAGATACCCATCCCCCCTTTTTTTGCACTTTTTATAACACAGAGAACCACAGAGAACCACAGAGTTTTTAATTGTTCCCAAGTTATTAAGAGGCTGTTTGAGAATAGAGAGCCTCTAAGGAAGCACCAGTATAATAATGCAGGATAAAGTACTTTTGTAAATGAGAAATCAATCACTTTAAAAGCTCTGTCGCTCTCTGGTTCTGAATCCATCAAACCAATATGTATAAATACCCATCCCCCCCTTTTTTGATACTTTTTTATTATTATGTCTTTGATTGTTACTGTATTTATTATTGCTCTATTAATTGTAGTTATATTTTTATTAGCTCTACATCTAGGTTTTAAAGCACCTCGAACTAGAGAGACTAAAACCCCTAAAGATTTTGCTATCGACTACCAAGAAGTCTCTATTCCCACTATTTTGGGTAATGACTCCAGCAAAAAACTATTTGGCTGGCTATTACCCGTTAAAGACTCCCACACCACAATAATTATTTTGCACGGCTGGGGCGGTAATGCAGAATGGATGTTGCCAATAGCCAAACCCTTTTATCAAGCAGGGATGAATGTATTATTGATAGACTCAAGATGTCACGGCAATAGTGATGGAGCTATGTTCTCATCCTTGCCTCGTTTTGCAGAAGATATGGGAAGCGCAATTGACTGGCTTAAAGATAAACACCCAAAACGCTCCCAAAAACTAGCATTATTAGGGCATTCAGTTGGGGCAGGGGCTGTTTTACTAGAAGCATCAAGACGCAAAGATATTGATGCTGTTATTAGTGTTTCTGCCTTTGCACATCCAGAGTGGATGATGAAACGCTATCTGGGTAGTTTTCACATCCCCAAATTTTTAATCAATTTAATTTTAGCTTATGTGCAATGGTTAATAGGTTTGCGTTTTGCCCGTTTTGCACCAATTTCTACCGTGTGTAAAATCAATGCACCCGTATTAATAGTACATGGAAAAGCTGACACCATCGTCCCGATTGATGATGCACATGCAATTATAAAGCACTGTCCAGAACCGCATATAACACTGTTTGAAGTTGATGAAGCAGGGCATGAGTCAGTTGATAAATTTGAAGAACATAGTGATAAACTAATAGATTTTTTAGAAAAATCGATTTGTTAGTAGATATTTTTAGCCACACCATCCTCCCCTTTTTTTTGCATTTTTTTGGTAACGCAGAGAGCCGCAGAGTTTTTGTAGAGATGCAAGCATTGGAGATAGAAACATTGGAGACGCAAGCATTGCGTCTCTACTACGTCATCATTCCTGCATGTGCCACCTACATCCGTCATTCTCGTATGTGCCACCTATATCCGTCATCCCCGCATGTGCCACCTATATCCGTCATCCCCGCATGTTTTAAGCGGGGATCTGTTTGAACTTTGTGTATGAATTGCATGCATGTATAGCAAGATTCCCGCTAGAAACATGCGGGAATGACGGTGTGGGTGGTACATGCGGGAATGACAGAATTGTAGGTTGGGCTGAGGTACGAAGCCCAACACTATCATAGTGTATCTTTTGTTGGGCTTCCTAACGTCAGCCCAACCTACTGCGCTGGTATAAAAATATCGACTAACGGTAGATTATGATGAGTAAAATTATGCATGTCCTTTCTATACGATTCTACTTTCTATACGGCCAAAATAATAGTGATTCAAACCTGATAATTACTGAGGTGTCCTTTACAAAATACGGATTACCCATATAATAATTAAAATTATCCGTATTTAAAGGTGAAAAAAATGAAGACTATTTCTAGCACACAAGCACAAAAAAGCTTCGGCGAACTTGTTACAAGTGCTATTAAAGAGCCTGTTTCTATAACAAAACATGCAAAAGAAATTTTTGTTATTGTCCCTTCTCACGAGTACCATGAAATGAAGCAAGCTTATGAAAAACTTGCAAAAAAAATATTAAGATCAAAAAAACGAATAGCCTCTTCCTATATAGGTTCGGCAAAAGGGCTTTTCGGCTCTATAGAAGAAGTTGATCGTTTCATATCAGAAGAACGGGCGTTATGGAGATAAGAGAACAGATAAAAGGAAAGCGTGTTTATGTTGATACAAATATTTTAATTTATCTTTTTGAGGGTTTTTTAGAATACAGGCATTTAATACAAGAAATAGCTGACTGCGTAGATAATGATGAAATTACATTGCTAACAGGGGAAATAACCATAGCTGAAATTATGGTTATGCCGTTTAAGAAAAATGATTCAAGATTAATCAACCTATACACAACAGCATTAAATGATACAGATTTTATTCATCTCATACCAACAACGCAAAATATCTACTTGAAAACAGCTTTTTTACGAGCCACATTTAAAAGCATAAAAACACCTGATGCAATACAAGTCGCATCAGCAATAGAAGGTGAGGCAGATATTTTTATCACCAATGATAAAGGTATAAAAACAC